>NZ_JBFSSD010000001.1:30989-328536 GCF_041466145.1 Vibrio sp. 10N.239.312.D08
TGTGACTCGCCAGTGTCGCCCTGTTGGTTTTCACCGTCAGAGGTATCACCTTGCTTGTCCTCGCCAGATTCACCTTGCTGTGACTCGCCAGTGTCGCCCTGTTGGTTTTCACCGTCAGAGGTATCACCTTGCTTATCTTTGTTAGGTTCAGGTTGCTGCTGTTGTTGTTGCTGTGGTTGATTTGGAATTAAACCTTTCAACCAATTAGCAATGCTTTCTGCAAATTCAACATTTTCTAAACTAGATGTTGTCTTTAGTCCGTTGGGTAGCAGTTCATTGAGGTGATCAAAATTCTCAAAACCTAACTCCATAATCATACGAAATTTAGCTTGGGAATAGAGTGAATCCAATGGGGTTGCATTGTTTCTCTCCACTGACATGAAACAGTATATATACTGCTCAATTAGCTCTATAACCTCAAGTTCCTCAGTTTTTTGGAAAAAGCATTTTCGCTTGTAATGCACTAGGCGCCGGTTTAGTACCTTTCGGATACCTCTCCATTTTCGTTGCCCCATATCTTCGATATATGCATCTTCAGCTGAGTCAAATACATTATTACGAAATCCACTAAAAGCATCTTTCGTTAACATACTCTTTGCTTCTGGATCGCTAAATATATGATGAAGCGATTCATGTACAGCTTGCCCTTCTGCAATTTCCATATTGCCTTTATCGCTGAAGTCGGCATTAGGTATATTTACACTAGAATGCCTAGTTGCAGCTTTTGGCGAATCTTCGTAACAAAACGCTACATTAGCTTCGCATAGATTTAAGGCAATTCCGCCACCAGCCAAAGCGTTACTAATAACGCCGAGACTATTTTGTATAGAACGATTATTTAAAGCACTCACTTTTAGCTCCTTTCATGTAGATGAAAAGGACCCCTAGAAGGAGTCCCTTCTAGGGGTATGTAATTAAAGATCAGCAAAAAGTGCTTCCAAATCGACTTCGTTAGATAACGAAGCAATTGTCTGCAACTCAGGTTCATGCTCTTCTTCGATTACTGCCTGTTGTGCTTGCGCAGTCTTTTGAGTTACGTTCCCTGCCTGAAGCTGTTCAGAATCAATCGTCACTGAGAGCGCGTCGAATTCTACTGAACTTGTTTCAATTGTCACAGAGTCTGTTTCTCGCTGTGCATCAAGCATAGGTTGTTCTTGTTCAATCGGCATTTTAGCCGCAGGAGTTTCAATCGGAGTTTCTACTTTCGTATCAACTTTTGTATCTACTTTTTCTGTTTGAACATCAACAACTTTCGCTTGTTGTTTGTTAGGTTCAACGATATCCGCTAAATCAACTTCACCTGATGGTGCTTCGACATCAATATCAGTAGCTTCTTGCGATTCTACTTCAATATTTGTTTCTGCATCGGCTGCAATGCTTGTCTCTTTCGTTGGTTCGGATTCTTCACCAAAATCAAGGTCAACATTACCGCATAAGAAGTCAGTAAGGCTTACCTCTCTTTCTTCTTCACTCTCAGCTTCTAGTTGATGTTTTGCAGCTAATTCAGCAATAGCTGTAGCATGATCAACAGTTTCTTTTGCACCCTTTTCAGCGTTAATAAGAGCCATTAAATACTCTGCTTCGCTCATGCGGGTTGCAAATTCATTGATTTTCACACCAACTTCATAATTGAAGTACATGCTTTCCTTAGTGATCGACTTCGAATCAGGAATATTCTTCATCATCTTGTCGAACTCAGCTGACACTTTTGCAAGTGACGGCTCTAGCTTCTCAGCTTCTTTCACTTTGGATTGCATATTTTGCAGGATAGTAAGAAACACGCCTCGGATACCAGAGCGTCGATTTGATGGATTTGTAAAATCCTCTCGATATTCAGGTTGTTCCATAGCCTTTCTGACACTACGAATGTTGTAGTTCCAGAAGTGCTTCATATCCTGAGCAAGTGACTCAACGATTGGATCGATAAGACCAGCTGCAATTTCAGTTTGAACATTACTGTTAGAAAACAGGTTTTGTACTGACTGAACACAACTATGCACTTGTACTGCTTGTGGTGCGCCGATACGAAATCGGAAAGCTTTTCTTAGGTTCTCAACTGAGGGGTGGTATTTACTGATCTCTTCGCGGAGTTTTGGCTGCAGAAACATTTGCTTCTTAATTAGAGATGGGTACTCATCTAAGAATGTTTCTACGCTTTGCTCGAATTCAGTTAGTGATGAAAGGATTTGGCTATAAACCCACTCCACTTTCGTTTCACTAATGAGGAAAAGACCATTACCTAAGTTAAAACCGTGTTCACGGAACATAGCTCGAACTCGATCACGGATAACTTTGCCAAAGTTGATTTCCTTGGGAGAAAACATCTCCACTGTTGCATTGCCAACCTTGCGGTTGTCTGTAACATCCTGTCCTGAACTGTTGGTGTGTTTCAAGGTACCAACAGTACGGCTAGGTGATGGCACACTAACTGAGAAAGGGATAATGACAAAAACGCCTTCATGACCTTTCGTTGCTTCTAGCGTGTTTTCTACTGCAACAGCAACGCTGCTATTGTTGTCGTTGATTGTTTGGGTGTTGATTTGGTTAGCCATGTGATAGCTCCTACTTGGTTTAAATGTACAAAATAGGGCTATCTCCTGTAGGGAGATTTGCCCTACAGGGTGGTTAAAAGTTACTTTTTAGTGCCGTAAAGAAGCTTATCGTTCTCGATGTCGTATCGGTACAAACCAGGCTGCATAACGTAGCCTTTCATCTTCTTCTCTGTCCCTTTTGATTTCATATAAGTTTGCTGTTGCTGAATGTCATCATTAAAGTCAGATAGTGGCTTGTGGAAATAAACCGTTTTGTTGTTCACTGGGTGCGTGTATAAGGTATGAGTACCGCGGAAGTCGCAGCCAATCATCCAGACCTTGTTAGCCTCATCTTCTTTGTGAAGAAATAAAGCGAAATCTACATCGCTAATATCTTGAGGTTCTGATTCTGGAAACTCAGGAACATACGCCTCAATTAAAGCAGGCTGTTCAAGAGCATCACCGAAACACATTTCCAGTAAACGTAACATTGGGCGACGATCGTCAGGGTTTGCACTTTGGCCAATACACATTTTGTAGACATTATCTACGTTGCGATGACCTTCGTACTTAAGCAATAAATCGCCCCACCCCTTCATCAAACGAATTGAAGTAGGAGTTGAGAAAATTAATTGCTCACCTTGATTCGACTCACTCTGACCGACGTTAATTAGGTCCTCTCCCTCAATATCTAGGTGTGAGTTTTCTAAAGCTTGTGTACACAGTTCGTAGAACGTACACATTGGGTCTAGCGTTGCATTAAGCAGTCGCGGAAACTCTTGCTTCAGAATTGACTTCATTACGTCCTTGCTCGGATAAGTTGCACGAACCCAAAAGAATCGAGCAATAAACGCTCTATCCAAAGGTTCCACTTTGTACAAACCTCTCGGGTCACCTGAGCCAGAAGTTTGGCCGGTGACAAGTAGACGGAACTGTGGATGAGGTAGAACCTCTTCAGCAGTGTCATCAATTGTGAATGGTTTGTAGTCTGCGATATCGTGTAATTTTGCAATTACGGAATCACAGCCCTTATCGATTTCATTAATACACAGCATGTAGCCCGGACCTTTAGCGTCGTAGGCGATAGGTATTAAAGACCAATCAAAGAAAGTTTCGCCATCTTCAATTAAGTAAGTGCCTGTAACTTTATCTTCTCTCGAAGACTTAGTAAGTGAGACTGATAAGAATGGAATGTTTAACTTATCGGCAACGTATCGTGCCATTTCGGTTTTGCCTGTACCGGTATCCCCGTAAATGCCCATTGATAAATGTCGTTTACCTGTCGCAAATAGCACCGTATCAACCAATAAATCTTGGTCAGGGTGATAACTTGCTGGAACATCATTTGGACAGCTTGGGTGTCGATATAAGCGCTTTGGAATGTTGTTGTTTAAGCCAGACCAATAATCCCCGAAGGTATCAACTGGTTTAACCCAGAGCACCTCACGCCAACATGGTAACCTGTCAATCAAGCGTTGTTCTCTCTTTGATAAATCAAAGTAGATTTCAGATAACTTCTCAGGTTTCATGGCTTTGAATTTGTCGTAGTCTGTTGAAAAAACTTCTTCAACTACAACATTTTCGTTTGCCGCTTGTGGTTCTGCGTTTGATTGTGGTTGTTCTTGGTCTAGCTTTTCAGCTGTATTAGTTTGATTTGTCATGCGTGTAGCTCCTTATTGAAGTGGTTTATCACCTTAACGGGGCTACATTTTCCCTAACGGGGTAATTGCAGCCCCGTTAAGGTGAATTTTTTGGTGGAAATGGTTACAAAGAAAAGTTATTCACTTTCTTCATCATGGTTAGTCATGCCTTTGTTTCTGTTCTCAGCGAACAAGCCAGTTAGCATTGACCTGCAAGCGTAGGACTTAAGGCCTTGCTTACTCATTTCTTCCCAATAGGTTAAACTTTTGTCACCAATGTAGGTGTCAACAAATTTACGTAAATTATTACGATTTTCGAACAAGTAGTTCGCCAGTTCATAAGCAAAACGAGTTTTGCAAATGTATTCTGGATAACTCTCACCTTCAGCTGCAGCCTGTAGAGCTTTGTCGTATTCAGGAGTGTAACGGTATAAGAACCACTTCTGCGTATACTCAGCTGCATCTCTGCTTGTCCCTAGTGTTTCACAAAGTTCTATAAAATCATTTGTACCTACAAAGGCGTAAGCCGATTGGTAATGATCAGAACCGAACCCATGTAACTGATGACAACGTAGGTCGTCAACTATCAGGTTCATTTGTGCTTGTGCAATTTTTTTAATCTGCACATTTGTGAAATCTAGTTCGTAAAGCTCTTTTTCTGCGTCATATTCATCAACTTCAGTCATCTTAATTATTTCATCGATGTCGAAGTATTTCTGTAATTCATGCACAGATACTTTTGTAGAGAAAATAGGCATAGAAGTTACTCCTTAAGCGAATAAAACAGTTTGATGAAATTTGTAAGTGCAGTATTTAATCACTTCAGCTCGACGCTCTAAAAAGTCCATACGTGCTAGAACTCGAGAGTTGCCGAAATTTTTCACCAAGTGTGTTTCACCGTTTTGGCGTAACGTTAGAGTTAGGTTGTGGTCGTTGTAAAGCAACATGAGTAGCCCCTTATATTTGGTTGTATCCTAAAGGTCACTACTCACCCATGATCGGGCTTTCGTTCCCGATAGGGTTAGTTGTTAATGAATGGTTTATTTTTGATTTAACTTAATTTCTTCTTCGAAAATCTTAGTTGCTTGGGATAACTCCACTTCGGGAACATCCTTAACCTCTAAGCTATCCTCACCTTTTATCATTAGATATCCCGCTTTGGGGAAGAATTTCTTACGTGATAAAAACAGAGTAACTTGTTTTCCATCAACTTCTAATGATCGGTAAGAACGTACACCTTCTGGGTATTTTCTTATACATTCAATTAGCACTGAAGACATGACCTGCCTCCCGTGTAAGATTGCCGCGAACCTCTAGTTTTTGCATACGAGCAAAACGTACAGGGTCATTTTTGGCCATTGCTTTACGGAATGAATTCATAGTGGTGTTCCTCAGTGGTTTATTGGTGTTTGAAAAAATTTTCGGTATTTTGCAATTCTGCAGATGCGATCTCATGGGCATGAGCCTTGACTGCATCAGGAACTGTCATTTCTGGGTTATTTAGGAAATCTGGGGTTCCTGATTGTAGAGGAGCTCCACCTTCACTTTGGTAGTTCATGATTTGGTCGAGGATACCTTGCGGTAATGATGAAATATCTACCTGACCTAATTGTTGAACTGAGTTTTGCGTCTGCGCATTTGGCTTCACTTGAACATTCTGTTGTACAGGTGCTCGCGCGGGCTCAGCTTGTACCTGAGTAGGTTGCTGGGCACGTGCTTGCTGTTGGCTAACAGGATGTTCTGGCTGCGGTGTGTACGTTTGCGGCTGAACTTGTTGCTCTGGCTGCGGGGCATACGACTGCTGCTGAACAGGTTGCTCTGGCTGCGGGGCATACGATTGCTGCTGAACAGGTTGCTCTGGCTGCGGGGCATACGATTGCTGCTGTGTATGCGTTTGTTGCTGTTGTACAGGAGCGGCATTATTAATCGGAGCAGGTGCTTGATTTTTATTCTGTCGTTCCAATTGCTGTGGCATAGGTGTTCCTGGGAACATCTGACCCATCATGTGCCAAAATAAGTTATGAAGTTGAACTTCATCTCTAAGAAAATTTAGCACTTGTTGGTTACCAAGTTTCGCAGCGGTTGTGTGAAGTTTAGCTAGGTAACGAACGCCTTTCGGTTCATGCTCTATAACCTGTCGAACAAATAGTGTCGTAGTTTTAACATTTTGATAAGTGCTAAGACTAAGATCCCCCTTCACATGAAGAGCATCGCCGACAGCAAATTTCGGTCCAAACGTATTTGTTTGTCCTTTTGTGAAAATTACTGTCATCCATGCTGTACTTGTTCCTTGCTCTGAGCGAGTGCGGTTTGAGCCGATACTGAGTTTTAGGCATTGGTTGTTAGTGTATTCGATAGATCCAATGTTTCCAGACCATTCGAGTTCAGTTTTGTGTGGTACTGACATAGTTAGTAGCTCCTTGGGGTTTCCAGATGGAAAGAAAGGAGCACTACCGTAATGGAGTATTCAATTCTCCCATTGGGTAGTTAAGTTTTTTGTAGCTTTCGCTTTGGTTTTTGTTTCTCATTTCCACAGTGAGGATCTGTTAAGAACGATCTGCCAAGCCCGGAGGTGGTTCGTCGTGTCTTACGGATTACCGTAAATAATCAAATAGATTAAATAGAGAGTAATGCAGGGTGTTTATCTTTTAGCTCGAAAGAATCAAGCCACCAGGTAAACATCCTGAAGGAATAGATAGTGGAATTTTGAATACTAGAAGGAAGCCCACTCAGCATTTCACCCTTAGCGGGTTACTTGGGGTAATTTCCCCACCTTACTTGATGTAAGGCTCTCAGCTGGCAGAGATATGAAGATTAGACTTGATGATAGGGTTTTTAGATAAAGAGGTCAAGCAACCCAAGAACCTAAATTGGTTCTTGAGTAAACTTGAGTTCGGTAGGTTATGAACCGTAATTTGGAACTTCTTCCCATTGATTTTGGAAAACAGCTTGTTCCTCTTGCTCTAGAGCATCTAAATCGATGTGTACGATATTCGATGGTTGAACAGGTTCAGGTTGTTGAGCGACCACAGGTTGCGTCACTACAGGTTGTTCAACTACTGTAGCTTCTTGCTTCTCTGGTTGAGATGCAGGTACAGCTTTTGGTTGTTGTTGAACAGTCTCAGTTGCTGATTGGTTAGCCTTCATTTGTTGAATAGCTTTACGTGCTTGCTTGCGACCACTTTTACCATGTGCTGATTTAACAACCTCTGCATCATAGTAGAAAGTTCCTTTTGCAACTGAATTCCTGAAGAATTCGTCACGGAACGAGATTTCGATAGAAGTCTCTTGGGTTTGAGCAGCCATATCAGATGAAACGTATACGTTTTGTCGTAATGATTTGGACATCTTCTCTTTCTTCTCAATCGTTTTCTTGATGTGAGAAGTCTTTGAAAGAAGTTCTTTTTGCGCGGTCTCTGGTGATAGGCCTAGCTTTTTAGCTTCTTTCTTAGTTTCAGCAGCAATTTTTGCAAATTCTACTTTTTGATCGTCAATATCCACTTCTGAAGAAGCTTTGATTGTGTGACCATATTTGAAGTTACTTTCTAGCATAACACCCCACTTTGGAAACACGTTCGAAAGTTTGATATCAGTGATAGAAACTCGTTCAGGTTGAACAGGTGAAGTAAAAGCAATTCCGTTTACCTTTACGTTACGCAGTGCATTTGAAAATGCATTAACTACTGTAACGAATGGGTTTACGTTTACTGTTTTGTATAGCTTACTTAGCTTTTTATCGTATTGCTTTTGCAATTTGATTTCGGCTTTGAGTTTGCTAACTTGCTTACGAAACACTGTTAAGTTAAGAGTTGTTGTAGCAACCCAAGTAATAACAGAGATAACGCATAAAACAAGACTAGCTAGCAGTAATACATATAAGAATGTTAACTCTGCGTTAAGACCGCTTAGGTAGTTCTCTAGATTAAACATAATGATAGCTCCTTAAAATCGGGCTACTTCCCATAAGGAAGTGAAACCCTATGGGTGGTTTAGGTTAGTTGTTGAGATTAAAAAACTAATTGTTGCAAGTCGTTTGACGGCTTGAATTGATTAGTCGTTTTACTGACTGTCATTTCTTTTGGTTCATGCTGATTTTTCACAAAGTGACTATCTAATGTACCTAAAGATGACATGGCGCTGTATTCTTCAATTTTTTCCGCTTTAAGGTTGTTATCAAACTTAATTTGGTTAATTGATTTTGAGCGTTTGACGTTTCTAATATTGCGATATGTTAAATATGCAAAGAATAGCGTCACGACAGTAATGATAAATACAAAAAGGGAAAGCATTTCCGGCATTGTAAAATCTCCGTTTGGTTGTAAAGTTGCTCGATGAGCGGTTAGGTTTAAGTTGATCGAAAGATCGGTTTGGTTTTTTGTCTTTTTTCCACATCAGACTAATGCCCAATTAAACCGTCATATACACTTATGCAATGATGGTTTAGCTGGCTAAGCTAAAAATTTTGTCATAGACAAAATAAAAAGCGGTGGGAGGTGATTTAGGAGGTGACCGCGGTTGCGATGACTTCCTAAAGCACCTGATAACATCTGTGAAGCCTATTAGCCTCACAGTATGTTAGATTAGGTTAGAAAGTGTTTAAGTCGTACTTTTTCACAAGTTCGTCAAAACACTCTCTAGGTGGCTGTCCGCATTCGTTGCATTGGTCAATGTATTCAACCGACACATCATTAATACTGAGCCCACAATTAGTAGACAATAAATGTTCTACATCTTTTCGATACAATTTTTTATCAGGGTTAAACATATAACTTTTTCTCCACGTTGATTATGAAGTCGAGCATTACATTGTTACCTGAGTTTCTAAACCAACGCTTCCATTCTCCAATAGTTGATTTCGTAGTAAGACTACAAGCGACCATTCCGGAGTTAGTAACGTTGCCATCTTTTAGCATTATGACCAAGTTTCTAAGCAAGCTGTACTTCGAAACACCCTCACTCTGTGGGAGTTTTTCTATAAGTCGCATTGCTTCATCCTGATTAATTTCTCGTCCTGTACCATCTGCATCTATCTGATACCAAATTGCTTCTTGATAAGAGCTGTATGCTTTCATCCAGCCAGGAGCGCAGCCGCGTCCAACTGGAAATACCAGTGAGCCGTAGGAGCGATCCACTAGAATGAAATCAGCACCCTTATATAAGTTTGCAATGTTGATGTTGGCTTCTAGATCAGCAGTTCGAAATCTGCAGTTGTTCTGGTTGAAGCGAGATTTTTTGAGGATGTTTTGGATTGTATTACTAACTTTTGTATTCATCATGATAGTTCCTAAATGGAACTTACCCCACCTGGGTAAGCCCCAGTGGGTGGTTTTAAAGTATTTCCCAATCGAACAGCTTTGGTTTTGTACCAAACTCGTAAGAGTCGTATTCATAACGATCCCCTGATAGCTCAAAACCTTCATTTATCGCATAGGGAATCATTTCTGCTAAGCTGTCAGCTTCATCTTCAGTAAGGTTTAACGCTTCCTGTAATTCAGCTTTTTGCCCAATGGTCATGTCTACGCCGGGGTATAAACTCGTGCATTTCATGATCATTTCATCTACAGAATGTAGTTTCAGCTCATGTACCAAGTCCGTTGTAAGACAATGAATTTTACAGTTGAAGTAACCTTCGTGAGTCGGTGTGCCTTCTTCAGAATAAAGTTGTGGAACCGGAAGGTTGTCAGTTGCAAGATCTTCAATCAAGATACCTTCTGAGTTCCTCCAGTATTTATCTCCAAATTTATATAGATACTTTTCGCCAGCCGTAGTGTGATAAACAGCCATATCATTCTCCTAATTGAATTAGTGAATTCTTGCCATTTACCTTGCCTACTGAGTAACACGAAAAGTTTAATCGCGTTAACTCCGAGCGAAGAGTGTAACTCCAAGGACCAATCACAACTTTAAAGTTGCGACTAATATTGAACGGCGCTGTTGGGTGTACATCTAACTGATTCAGCTTTATTAGCCACCAGCCAATCAACATTGCTTGCTTGTTGATTGCTTTTGCTAGAATCTTTTCATACTTTGACGCATTTGGCTGACGACTAGTGTATGAAATGTCGCGGTAGTCTAATTCCAGCTTTACATTAGGCTGATTGGATTCATAACCTTCTATTGTCATTGTCACATCTGGTAAAAATATAGATGTAGCTGGGTGTACGATAGGTAGGTTTACGATTGGTTCATTCTTCATGATAGCTCCTTACGGAACTCCCCTATTATGTAGGGAAGTTCCCTACTAGGGTTATGGTTTAGTGAGTAATAAAGATATTCAAATTTGCTGTATAGCTAAGAGATTTCTGTTTTGTCGTGCGGAGTCTGGTTAGTTTATCAAACGATGACTTCATCATTGATGTGTCAACAGTCAAATCATTCAAATGACATTCACTTGTTACTTCAATAACTTGGCTTGTCTTGTTCTCGAGTGACTTGAACATCAAAATTCCTCCTTAAAGAACTCTTCAAAAGAGGTTAATTCGGACATATATGATTCGAGGTCAGTGAATTGATATTCCGTGACATCACCTTCGCAATAATAGGCGATATGTAGCTTTTTCTCATTGGCACGAGCATGATTAATGGTGTCACCACCAGTAATGGGTCGATAGCCTTCTTCTTCAGAGAACGAGATCAACATATGAGAAGGACTAGCCATCATGTAAGAGTGCGTAGCCGGTTGTTTCATTTGTTTGCCTAGAAATTGATGTGCTACTTCACTCATTAGAAAAACGAATAAGCGTTCAGCCTTTGGCTTCAAATCAATGACACGACAATTTGTAGCGAAGTCCTTTACGGCGCTGACGTTAGAAAGAAAATCTTCTTGGTTGAGAGTAAACGCGGCTTGCATAACATTCTCAAAAGAGGTGTCATCATTTGGCGATAGGTAAGTTTTAAATACAGAGTGCATGGTAGCTCCTTAGTTGTTGGTTAACGAAAGCTACTACTCTGCCCGAGGGCGTCTGTAATGCCCTCGCAGGTGGTTTTTTAAGTGCAATTTAATGCGTTTAACTGTCGTATTTCCTCAGTGGACTTCTGATAACTCATTCGTTCCGAACCTTATAGGACGGGATTAGGGAGTTACGAACAACGCAACTAAAAGTTGAAAATGTTGTTATGGGTATGAAAATTTGTAATCGCTTTCTAAAGCAAGATGCTTTAGAAAACCATCACAAAGATGGTTTAAATTAAATCTAGATCAAACCGCGTTCAGCGAATGAAACTATTTGACCCTTACCTACTACAAAGTGGTCAAGAACTCGTACATCAACGAGCTCTAGAGCATCTGCAAGCCTGCGGGTAATTCGTCTGTCAGCTTGTGATGGTTCAGCTACTCCAGACGGATGGTTGTGGTAAAAAATCAATGCAGCAGCATTGTGTTTTAAGGCAGTTTTTACAACTTCTCTTGGGTAAACAGAAGCGGCATCAATAGTACCTTTAAACATGATTTCATCATGGATAACGTGATGTTGCTTACTTAAGAACATTACGCCGAATACTTCTCGCTCTTCATGCACTACCTTTGTACTAAGGTAAAGTTTAGTGAGATCTGGTGAAGTCAGCGGTTCTGTTTTTATCTGTGACTCATAAAGATATTCTTCAGCTAGCTTTAGCTTGATATCGTCTGGAATCATCTGTTTATAGTCTTCAAGTGTTGCTTCGCGAATGTCAAAGGCACCTGGTAGTTCGGTTGTTTGTTTGATGTATAACTTCATGTGTAGCTCCTAATTTTGGAACCCGTATAAAGCCATACAGCCCGTTAGGGTGATGGCCCTACGGGTAAAATGGTTTGGTTGGCTTTTAGCCTTGGACTGTAATTTGATTCATGTTTAATAAATCGCGCATTTGAGTCCGTTGGTTAATGAATTTGTGTTTATATTCTGGATGACAACGTAATCCATGAAGCATAGGTGCTCTAGGTATGTCGTTTGTATGTTCTGAAATTTCAGTAACAATTTTAAACATATGAGATAGGGGAACCTCTAAAACCGAGTAATACTCAGAGACTTCAATACCAAAAACTTCATAAGTTGGATCGATATATCTATCCCCTACTTTGATAAAGGCATGTTCAATTGGAAAGCCTACATTGACATAGCCAAGTACATAAGTAGCACCGGTGTACTCTAGGTATCTATAAGAGTTATCAAAGCAAGCTTTAAACTCAGAGAGTTCGCTAGCAATAGCAAATTCATCTTCATTCATTTTTGTTACATCGACTCGTTTAGCTTCATTGGCATTAACGCCAAGCATCATTTGAGCCAGTTGAGGTAGAGTTGTTTGGGTCATATTGGTGTAGCTCCTAGTAAAAGATATAGAGCACACCGTTGGTATGCCCAACGGGATATGTTGATACAAAAGTTGATTCAACATGGTTGTTTGTTTGGTAAAGAGCTCTAGGAGTTCTTATTAAGCATTTTTGCTTGTTGCTTCAAGGTTCGTCATGGCCACAGTGACTTTCTGTTTACTGAACTTTCGAAGCGCGATTAGGCGTCGATAGATGAGTAACTAACTTCAATAAATGAGGTGTTGGGATGGAATTAACGAAAAGCACTCATTCCTAAATGCCTTTGATTAATTAGGCTTACTGGTGCAAGCCCACAATTGAAACAGAAGCATCATTTGAAATTAGATTAGACTTCACAAGCCACTTTTTTAAAAGTGACTCTGCTTTGTTGCTACTAAAACGGTTAAAAATATGGCCGTGCTGTAGAGCAATAGAAGTCGTTCCAATTGTGATGATGTTTGTGTTTGCGTCTAACGTTGCTTGCATGAGTAGTTCTCCAGTTGGGTTCACTAATACCTACTATGGAAATAGGCATTAGGTTGAACCCAACCAGAAACATGCAAAGCATATGTCAGGTTGGAATTCTAGTTATGTTAATGAACGGTCGCGGTATTACGCTGCGCAAAGGCAATTGTTGCCATTGGTAAGCTAACGCCGAAGCCCGCCTTTTTTAACAGATATTTCAATTCAAATAGATCGACAGCATTGACATACTCACTAGCAGATTTTTCAGCTTTTTGGCGTAAATCGTCAAAAGCAGTTTCTGCTAAAAAAGTATATTTTTCAATTTCACTCTGTTCAAATGATGTCATTTGCTCAAAGGTCATTAAGTCGATTAGTTGGTGGTTTGGTTGGTTGAACATGGTAGCTCCTTAAATGGTTGGTTTAAGGGCTAAACGTTCATCCCATGATCAGGCGTTTAGCCCGACAGGGTTGTAAATTAAAAAAACAGTTGAATTACAACTGTGATAACAAATGACGCTGTAGCTAGTGTTACTGGGTCCATTGTGGTTACCTTTTGATGTCAAATTAAAGCGCTAAACATGCCAACTATAGCTAGGAAAGTACCTAGAATCATGTGTTGGTAAGACATACGACTCATATAATCTGGGTGTTGCCAAGACCATACAAGCATATCTAAGTAAGTGGCGTTTGTTACGTTTAAATCGCACTGTTGACCAACGCGAATACCTAATTGATCTGCTGTGTCATACTCCATTGCTAGAGTAGATTTAGTCAAACCCTTTATTCCACCAGAACCAAGACAATCGGCAACAGCCCATTGTTTGGTAGTAGTGTTGATAATTTTAACTGGTTTACGTCGAAAGAATAGTGACTTGTCACGTTTACTTGCATCGATATGTGCATTGTGCACACGTATACGAGGACGCGTGTAGTCTCCATCTTTCTTTTCTATAGTATTAGTGAACTTCATTACCTTTATCTCTCATAAGAAAGTTTTTAAAGGCTGCTACTGTCAGCAATTTTATTGACAGACAGATGAAAACTAGCGCTATTGCTAGTTCCAAGCGAGAATGGAACGTTAATCCCATAATTTCGTATTCAAAATTCATAAGTGATCCTTAACTAACAAAAAAAACCAAACAATTGAGTATGGTTTTTATTAGCCTGAATCCTTGAATTGAACATCGAAGTACACTTTTACAAGACCAGTAATAGTAATCACTGTAGTAGTAAGAGCAAGTAGTGCTACGTTAACATCAATATCACCAGTTCCGGTAAGGATGTTAGTTAGTACACCGCCACTGACACCGTAAGACATAGCGTTTAGCCAATGTACGTTACCACGTGCAAGTAGTAATGCGCGTTTGTAGCGGTTCTTAGTCTTAGTTTGTTCTGGAATATATTTTATGCACTTGTTTGAGGCAGTACGTCTTCCTAAATACTTCAGAATCTTGCCTCTTTCGATAACTTCAGGAGTTACTTCTATTTGCGTAGATTCTGTAACCGTAGTGACCGTTTTAGTCGTCTTATCATACTTTTTCTTAAAACCGAAAACGGAAATATAAGAAGATTCAGTGGTATTGGAAGTGGTAGTAGTTTTGATAGTTTTCATGATTGTATCCTTTTAAGTTTATTTAACCTAAGAAGAACACAATCATCCCTAGAGGGATTCATGGTTCCCTCTTAGGGTGTTAAGCAGAGAGCTTAACTAGTGTTAAATTATTTTGTCAGCTTAGAAAGAAAACGTTCTACTAGGCTGAGAATGCTAGGTAAATAAAGAACTACTAGGCCGAAAGCGGCAATTAATAGTCCTATAATAAATAGCGTATCCATAAAGTAACCTCCAAGTTACTATTGTGATGTTACTTTTTGTTTAGTTTATCAGCGATTTGCATTTGGATGAATCCAATTAGAGCAGCAGCTAAACAAATCCACATTTGGTCTTGGTTGATGAATGCACCAAATAGACCGCCAGTGAAAAAAGCATTACCTGTTTTATCCAAGTATTTAGCAGATGCTAACTTGAATTTTTTAAACTCGGTACCAGCAACAAATAAGTGAAGTTTTTGGATTTTGGTTTGGGCTATGAAAGCCAATAATTGTAGATCGAACATATAATCACCTCTATTTTTTAAATTTTTTAAAAAGCAGAGGAACGACCCTTAGGGTGTTATACCCTGCTAGGTTGTTTTTTTATCGACATATCTAGATCTCTCTAAGTTGCGATTTTTGTGAAGTTTGTTTGTATATCATTTCCGTTCAGTGGGGATACGCGTAACCGAAGTTACAACCACTCAATAAACCGAAACCAATCTAATATGATGGTTAAAGTAGATTGTGATCAATCTTAGATTTGATGTGTAAATCAAAAATGTGTTGGGAGAGAACGAGTAAAAATACCTAAGAGATAGCTCTTAGGTATTTTTACTAGAGAGTAGGTATAGATAGAAAGCCCGCGCAGAGTGCATATGTTTATCGGTTAACATAGCAAGCCTATATTTATAGGTGCTCCATCTGGCCGGAGCGAAGTGTTGAATTGATGTTATAGCTCCCTGCCATCGCTGTCAATAACAGGGGCTTATATTTTAGCGTAGATATTTCAAGTATTCATCAGAATCTAGGAATGGGCGAAGTTCTTTGATAAAGATCGACTCTTTGCCGGTGGTGTAAGACATAGAGCAGTGGTCCATAGCCCTTGTCATACCCACAAACAACAAGCGACGCTCTTCGGCTTCATAAGCATCCTCATCTTCAACTTCGTCTTTAGGTGGTGCAGGTAGTTGACCTAGAGTACATCCCATAATCCACACGTTTTTCCACTGGAGTCCCTTAGAGCTATGAAGTGTAAGTAGCTCCACTGCTTCTTCATCATCCTCTGAATCTTCATCGTCATCGCGGGTCTTCTGGCCATTCTCTACCATCTTGCAAAAAGTTCTCATGCTGTCTTCAAACATGTCTTGATTTGCAGAGCGCATAATATCGGTTGTTATTTGAAGTAACTTCAATTCACCTTTGTTCAATGTTCGACAGCCTGTAATAAGGTTATCTAACTGGCGGATACCATCGTTTGTTAACAAGCCTCCAGAGATAAACTCAGACCAAGCACTGAATAGCTGTTCATCTATTGTTGTCGGCAGATCTTGTCCATCAGGGAGTTCATAGTTGGCCATACTGAATCTACGGCTTAACCCCCCTCCCTCTCTGGATAGCTGTATCTCTTCCTCTTTAGCCCCCAGCCAAGAAAGAATATCTGGAGCGTGCTTTTTACTCTGGATTAAATACGATTTAACTATCTTGTAGACCATATCTACGAATGGGTTACTTAGCAGGCCTTCAGTCTCTTTGGTTGTAAATGGTACTTCCATTGCAGTAAGAAGAGCTGCTAAATTCCAGAGTCGCTTGTTTGTGCGTGCCAATACCGCCCAATCATTGTAATTGGTTTGTTCCATTAAACATAAAGCGATTTCCTCAAGCTCGATTTTATCGTCTTTGAACGCATGCAGTTTAACGACGCCACCCTTGTCGACGATACTTTTCATATCCTTCTGTACTCGATTTTCATTATGCTCAATTAAGTGTTTGGCAGCATAAAGAATGCCCGGTTTGCATCGAAAACAGGTGTTAAGAACGTGCATAGTTGGCTTGAAGTCTTCCTTAAAGTTTAAGAAGTTTTCATAGCCATTAGAACCCCTAAAACTATAGATGCTCTGATCGTCATCACCTACTGTGATTACTTCTACATTTGCATTTGGATTTGCATAGGCTTTTACCCAACGGTATTGAATGTCAGAAGTATCCTGAAATTCATCACACTGGAGATGGGTAATATTGAGCAGAGGAATTGCACCTGTCTCTTGGCCTCTAACAACAACTTTAGCGATTGAGGGAAAGTCCCACATTTTTTTCTCACGACGAAATGCGTCGAATTGTGCATAGATTTTGTACCCAACAGGGTTATTGTCTACTTCCACTTGAGGGATTTCGATGAAGCCACCGAAGTAATCGATAAATTTTGTCGCGTCCTGATGTTTAATCTTTGACTCTTTCGGCAAATCTAGATGCTGTAAAGTGCGTCGGATGAGATTGTGTTTCTCAGGGTTGCTCATTATTTGAATTTTTTGTCCATTACTAGCCGCTTTTAGTTGCTGTATAAACAAACTATCAAAGGTCGATACCTTCACTTGCGCCTTGTATCGTTCATAACCAATCTCTCCGATGATTCTTTCACGCAGTTCTGCCGCCGCTTTCCGGGTAAAGCTAATGGCTTGATAGTAGCAATTGGGTACAGTATTTAAGCGTTCGACAATATGATGAACACAGGTATGCGATTTTCCAGAGCCAGGCAATGCTATGCAGGCGCAATGACCCCGTGTATCAACAACAGCTTGTTGACGGTCGGTTAATGACATATAGCAATAATAATTTTATTATGTGGGGAACAAACAATACAATTTCAAGGCGCCAAAATCAAACTAGGTCTCAGTTCATTTACGGTTCCTAATATACATTGGCGATCAGCTAAAAAATGTGTTGCCATGATACAGTGAGCACATATTAAAGAAATCAACAGGACGATTTAAATGAAACTCAAGCTTAAATACTCTACTGCTGCGATTTTGGCCTCAACCATTTTATCTGGCTGTGCAAGCACTCAAGATAAAGCTCAATCATCAATTGATAACTTGAAAACTACTTCAGAATACTTATTAACTTCCAAGAATAGTGATGCAGCTCACGTCGGCACTGTGACGACCGGCGTTAAGGTGGCTGGCTTTAATGACTTTGATAGAAATCGTTCTGCAGACGTTTTGATTAATAGCGATGTTACAATTGCACAAAGCCTTCAACTTATAAGTATGATGACTGGTCGTGTTTCAATCGGTGAAGGAATGACTCACGTTATGGGCCTTGAACGAAACCGAAATGATGTGGCCCCCTCTTATCTTCGCATAGAGTTGGTAAAATTTAATAAGGTAGATTCTTTAGACCATAAATCCGTCAAAAATGCCCTAGTTAAGTCTAGAAACGATTTAAATAAGGCAATTTCTTTTGCATACAATAGAATTGGCGTTGAAACCAAAACCATTGGTACCGCTTCAGACCTATCTAGTAACCTTGTTGTCGCTCCTTTTGTAGAAAGTTCTGATTCCATTTATGCTTGCCATAAGCATGAGAAAGCTTCTGAAATATTTGACCTCAAAGTGGAAGAATTAAACTACAAAAACGCAAGTTGCGCATTGTATTCCTTTCCATTTTACAATACTTGGAATAACGACTTAGATTACAATAACATTCTACCTAAAGGTCAGTTCACTGTTTCTACTATCTCTTTACCTTTGACTTTCCCACTTTCAAAATTAGCAGATTTTGATGACGGTAAGGATATGTTTGTTGTATTACCAGAAGAACCATATTTGAGAGGTCGTAAGTCATTCCAATACATTTCAACATTAGATGATAAGCAAAGAGATGCTTTCGTTGACCCTTGGATTCTAAAACCTCAATCTTCAGTTTACAGCCTAGAGCAAAATACATTTCTAGAGTACGGTTATAAGTAAATCTGCTCATACTCTAATTAGGTGTTCATAAGTGTGATAGAAAAAGAGCTCGCAATGCGAGCTCTTTGTTTTAGTCGTCCAATATACCGGTTCGGCATCCATAGGAATTAGATGTTTGTGAACAGTCAATCTGTCCCATGACGTCTTCCGCGTCCATAGCTGAATGGTAATCAGTAATACCGTCTAGACCGCGCGATTCTTGTACCGTTAAGGAGTCTATACGACCATGCGGATTAGCTAATGAGTTTTCTTGAGTCCACTCTTCTAGAGTTTCGGTACCGTCTGGCAAAGCACCGCTTTGGACCATGAGATCGTACCATTCATCAAGATTTATCTCATTGAAATCGACTAACGGTAATTCCCCCAGCGTAAGACCTCGACAGTTTTGTTCTGTTATCCATTCTTTATTTGAGTAAGATCTACCCCCAAAAACATTTGGCTGCTTGGTTGCTTGCTCCATTATCAACTTGGACATTAATGATGAGAAACAGCACCATTGCTTAGCATATTTACGAGTGCAAATACCAAGTTTCTTATTACAATCCTTTGTATACCCGTAAAAACAACGTTTCTCCTTTAAGATTTGCGGCATATCCATTTCAGATTCTTCACAGCCATTCAATAACTGATAGAGCATTTGTGCAATAGAAATAATCGCCATCGCCATTGAAACCATTCCCATAAATGCAACCATTTGACCAATCATTTGGGTCGCTGCTTCTTGGGCAGCTGCCTCTACGCTTTGTTCCGTTGCTGTTTTTGTAAGTTCTTTGGCTGCTTGTTCACTTGCCAATGCCATACCTGCATCGAGTACAGCTTGTTGCATCATCTCTGGAAGCATTTGAACAACAAGGTCTACCGCGAGGCTTACCATTGATTCAATTACACGACCTTTAATCATCCCTAACGCCATATCCATAATACGATCTGATGTAGATGGCATACCGTCTTCTCCTGTTGGAGATTTAGAAACATCAGACTCACCACCCGCAGTGTCGTGCTGGCTATTGGTTTTCTGGTCTTCAGCAAAGCCAACAGCTTCCCATGCAGAATCCACAAACTCTGAGGTACCGGTTTTCACATCCGTATATAAACCATCGATTTCTTGTCCAATACCACCTATGTAAGAATCTGATAGATCAACTTCTGGCAACCAACCCTCTACTGTATTCATAGCTTGGTTAGCTAGGCTTGATTCAGAGTTATTCATTTCAGTTTCAAAGCTCATCACTGTAAACATAGCGGTTGTGAAAGCAAACAGGTCTAGAGTCTTACCTTTAAACTCTTCACAGCAATCGATCATGCCAAATTGGTCATAAGAACAAACTCGCTTTTCACCTCGATAGACCTGGCATGTATTAACGTCATCCGGATCGGAACAATCAATGAACTCCTTCATTTCATTAATAATACCAATCTGCGTTATTGCGTCGCCAAAATCGGTATTTTCTTCATCGCCTCGATGTTCACAATTACCATCACTGCATGGGAGAAAGTCACATGTAGTTTCCATTGGAACTTCTTCCCAAGCTTGTGAATTATCGACACACTCCCATACTTCTTGCTCCATTAAACAAGAGCCGTCAGGTTGTTCAAACCCTTCTACACATTCCCTTCCGGCCCATGAACAGTCTTCTCTATTAGAATATTGCTCACAAGTATCTTCTTGGTTCTTTATATCCTCCAGATTCCAAACCGACCCGTGCGGACCAAGTATTGAATTATTTGAAGCAAGAACCCCGCACCTGAAATCTTTTGCATGACCTACAATACATTTTGATGGATCAGAGTCACCAGGGAATAGAGGGCCGAAATCATAAGGAACGATTTTTTCCATCCCCTCAAATAACACATTATTCAATGATATTGTTGCAAAGCCGAACCGACCTGTTTTGACCTTTTCTATTTCAGGTGTGATTTCGATTCTTAGGAGGCTATCAATCCAAAATCTTATGTATCCAAATTGGTCTTGCTTGTATTCAATCTCATACTTCCTTCCAGGCGACCACGGTGATCGATCTGATTGAATGACGTCTAATACCTTTACATTATTACCAAAACGGTCTGTCTCATACATGTCGCTATGGAAATTGATGCCCCAATAAGAAGGAAATCTCGACTCCAAAGTTGAATACGGTACATAACTCTTGTAGAAGGACAAGCCGTAATAACTCCCATTACTTCCACCGTGGTTTGAAGTCCATAGCAATACATAATAATGATTGTTTTCATCGTCATCAGCATTCGGATTGTAATTCGAGTCGTTAGGATCTTTATTGAAATACGGTTCCTCTGGATACCCAATCATAAAGCCAAATGAATCATCATCATCGGAAGGGACTGTAACATCGCCTTTAAACCAAAGTTCCCCTACATCTGTCATCGATCCATAAGCTGAAAATGGTCCATTTTGAGTCGAGCGAGCATCATAGCCTTGGTTCGTAATATTCCAATTTTTTACGCCATCCCATTCTTCCCAATGCTCCATCCCAAGGGTTTGTGGTGGCATTTCTATGTCACACTCCCAGCTTGATGCAGTGCATTCGCCTGATTGGTATCGAGCAAAGCAATCTTCTGGTTGGTATCTAGGTTCATCGTACCAATCCGTACGAATATCTCTATCGAATTGGATCTCAACAACAGCATGAGCCTCGCCACCGCCGCCAACCCCAATTTTATAGTTAAAGTCGATTCGATTATCGTTAGCTAAGGCGTCTTGAAATGCTGTGGTTACATCCTTGTCACCATTCCACGTATAAGAAGTACCGTTCTCACAACTTTGTCCCGGTGCTGGCCAACCAGATTGGTCCCACGGTGACTTCGCAGCTCTAAACACTTCGTTTCCATCAGCAGCGATCACGATCATGTCGTCATAAAGAGATTTCTTAAAGCGAGCATCTATAACTTGCACATCATTCATCATCTGAACGACCACACTTTGCTGGTAAGTTTTACAAGGCGTACCTCCGTCATTTAGACAGTTATCGCAAATCTCCCCCATTGTGATTCTTATTTTGTCGTTCGCGATAATTTCTACTTCAGCCTTATCTGCTCCTTCGATAATTTTTAATACGGGTTCTTCTATATAGCGTGAAACCTCACAAGAACTAAAGTTTTTAACCACAGGTTGAGTACAAGTATGTTGAGTTACTATTTGTTTATCTGGGTTAAGAACTTTTTTCGTGCCGTTCTCCTCACAATCTCCAAAATATGGATCTGTACCATTCCCTATTCCCTCAATAATGTCTCGGCTGTTATCAAGCCAGTCATTATTAGGGTCAATTTCAGGAGGTCTATTTTTGTCAATAGTGTCGTCTACCAAAGCATATGCTTCAGCCGCTAAATTTTGATTCTCGGCATTCGGGTCATTTAGATAAGACGTATAAGAGGCGTGGTTTGTTTGTATTACTGACGTCTGATTCCTTTCATCTCCAAAAGTCTGATTTATGCTTGCATACTGATTGTGGGTTCTATCATTTTCTCCAATTGCAACAACATTTTTATAGTCGTCTGCTTTACTTTGCAAGTTGGCATCAGCTTCTTGGTTAAGCAAGCCCATAGACAGGGTTACGTCTCCTTGAGAATTGGCTTGTTGCTTCTTACTGTTTTGGAGGCCACCAATAGCCCACGCCAAGTCTGCGCCTGACCTATATTGCTGGTCAAAGTCATTTGGGTCTGTAAGTTTCGGAACACACATGGCAGATTTTTCGTCGTATTCGTGCGTTTTAGGACATTGCTTTCCGTCTCCACCAAGACATTGACCGTTGGAATATTGTGTACCTTCAGGGCATTCCAATGATTCTGCTAACATACATCCGTTTAGTACAGGGTCAAAAACTTGTCCTTCTTTACACTCTACAATGACGTCCGCCCACGAAGTTCTCATACAATGAGTGGCTTCTCCCGTTTCCTCGTCCCAGTATGAAGGGTTGTCAGCATCAATCCCAGAAGGAAACTCCCAAATAGGCTCGCCATTGCTCTGCTCGTGACTGTTTGGTGTCGGGCACTCCCTTTTTTGGGACTCATAATGCTTTCGATAGCACATTACAGGATTTGAAGCAGAAGGGGCTTGTAGCGGGTTTTCAATTACCCATTCTTGTTCTGGCATTGTTACATAAACAGTTTGCCCTTCTACACACTTACCCTCAGCAGCTAACTCTGAACCGCATATTGCAGCATTCGAACTTTTTGCTATTTCAATTGGATCATATTCGGCAGGGCATTTCGAAGTAGGAGATGGTAACGTATAGCTATCATCACATAAATCGGCACATACATACTTGTTAGTTTGCTGGAACTCCCAAGGGGTTACACATATATTTCCAGACTTGGTATACCCTTGGGCGCAGTTCCCATAAGCATCAGGGGCTTTTTCGTGCCTGCACTGTTGATTGTGTGTTCCGCCGGTTTCCCACCCAGTGGAGCAAATAACTTCAGCTGTCTTATTCAGAGAAGCCACACACGTATTTACTGGTATACCTACAGATTCTTCATACACGAGTTTTGGAGTGTATCCATTCGGACAAACAGGAATTATCTCTCTGTACTCTTTCAATACACAATCGCCACCCGACTTCAAATATCCTGAAGGACAAGAGTAATCTGGTGATTCCAGAACTGTAGCTTTTGTCTTGGTAGACATTAGCGATGCCGCGGTCCCCAAACCTACTCCCAAGCTAGGAAATAGAAGCGCAGGATTTGCCACTACTTGCGTAT
This sequence comes from Vibrio sp. 10N.239.312.D08, assembly GCF_041466145.1. Taxonomy (NCBI): domain Bacteria; kingdom Pseudomonadati; phylum Pseudomonadota; class Gammaproteobacteria; order Vibrionales; family Vibrionaceae; genus Vibrio; species Vibrio sp. 10N.239.312.D08. The sequence continues at coordinate 54,187 of NZ_JBFSSD010000001.1, forward strand.
ATGAAGTTAATAAACCCATCGCTCGATACGGAGCTGACACAGAGTATGCACCTTGAAGTAGCAATACTACTAAACTGATGTATGTGACAATAAGTTGTTTTAATCGTCTAAACATTAGAATTTAACCCTATAGTAGTGGCATACAACAATCGGCCCAACGAAAAATATTGTAAACGAACGTAGTGTCTTTCCCCCCCCCTGGCGCCATTCGACCAAGACCCCATTTCATCCAGTTCTCACCCAATGGTTGACAGCAAGTGCCTGATGCTTGGGTACTAGGGAATGCCATTTGAACCTTATATTGTGATTTTGGAATCATAGGTGTGTATACGAATTTACACATAGATTCTTCGCCCATCGTTAAAGGTGACAAACCAAGTCGATGCGTTTTAGCCAAAGCTCGCTGAGTGATTAAAGAACTGGATTGAATTGGATTATCTGCTGCACCCATAATGTTACCAGTCAGAGGGTATAACGATCCGTCACAACCTGCACAATGCCAATTCGTTTGCGCCGCTTCACCAGTCAACATGGTTTCAGCACAATCGTACATACACATTGCTTGTCCTACAGGATTAGCAAACGCCACTGCATCAGGATTCAAAACAAATGACATAAGATCGTCGTACCACTCAACCGTCATTGGTGACATAAACATAATATCTAAATCTACGTAACCAGGCTGTTTATCACACTCTGGGATGGCTAAAACTTGCATCATTTTTAATACTGGTGATGCAAGGTAGTTATAGTGATAAGACACTAGTTTAGCTTGTTCATTTTCTGCACTATTGGCATCACCTACTGATTTTTCATCTTTTGAAGTACCAATATGAGTGTAGTCATCAAATAACTGAATACCGCCGAGTGTTGGAGAACAGTAAGGAATCGTACTAACTTCCATTATTTGATCTGGAGAGAAGAATCCAACAGCCATTCCGGGCTGTGGAATGCCTAGCAAGTCTGGACAAGAACATAAGAACTCATCGTATGCCCCCTCCGGTGGATCAGAGAGGCCGAATAAACTAATAGGAATTACGCAGGTCCAACAAATATCAGTAATTAGACCAGCGAAGTATTCAGAGTCGGGACACTCGCTATCCAACCCTCCAGCATTACTTTTAGAAAGTAAAAGGAGATTGATAAGGAGCACAGTGCCAATCTTTTTTAAGATTTTCATTGTCTAATAATTCCTTGAACTGCTTGCATGATTTCAAGGGAGTATCCGCGAATGTGTGCAGCAGTCTCAGGGCTGTGAGCTGCAATGAAAACACCAATCACAATACCAATAATTACACTTAGCCAATTCATCTGATTTCTCCTTGAAATTTTGCATGGATTTTATTTAAGGTTTCTACACCGTATTCTTTGATCCAAATACCCTTACCGCCGACAATATCGATCCTGATTGGTAGAGCCGTTATTTTGAATCTGTCCACATAGCTAGGTTGGAGCATGTAGATTCTATGTTTGAATTCTTGTTGCAATTCACCGATGCCATCGAATTGCTTATCTGCATCTAAATGGCTAACTACAATTGTTGGGTTTGCTATTGAGTCGGTATGTAGTCTGTCTTTGATTAAGGATTTTTGCCTTGGGTCTCTTGGGTCAATGATGAACAAGGAACGGTTATGGCCTTCAAATCCAGCAAGGGGATTTACTATATCTCCTTTCTTAGCCATTAATTTATCACCTGCATAAACATCCTTTGTAAAAATGATGCGAGGGTCAATTTCAAAGTCTTTATCTTCTTCAGGGATAGGAAATGGCTTAAAAGATTGTCTAGAGAAGTAACTGGCTATTGCTTTTTTACGCTGTTCTTTTACATCGATTTCTGCATATTTACGCTTAAGTAACTCAACAAGGTCTTCTTCTACAATGATTTCAGTTGACGACAGAGATGGCAGATTTTTAGCTTCTGTTAGAGCCCTACCCTCTTCAACAAACCAGTCAGGGGAAGCAAAACCTGAAGCAATTTGAATTACGTCATCTCGCGCATAGACCATTGATGGTGCGCTATCAATCGAGTAGATGTTAAATAAGCGAGGGTCGATAATTACTTTAGGTGGACTGTTTTGTAATTTGGCATCTTTAAGGATTTTAAGCAGATACCTTGAAGTATCAGTTAGTACAGTAGTATTGGGAATCATTCCCCTTAGAACTACTGTGGCGCCAGTTCGCTTCGCTGAAGTAAGTACATCACTAATCTCATTAGATTTCATACTGCTAGAGATGAAAAAGTAAAGATCCTCATTTTGGTTCAAATATCCGTTTTGATCGTCATTTCCTCGGACCACCTGAATGTCTTCACCCTTGGTATCTGGGTATGCTTCACGAATTCGATTCTCTACTAAAGAATTGGCCTCACTGCTGATTTGCTGGCTTTCTTCAATCCATTTGGAGTTTGCGTTTGGTTGTATCCACTCAGGCTTATCTTTTTCTGCCAAACCTAATTCTTGTGCTTTCTTGTAAGACTCACTAAATAGCTTTGCGTCGTCTTTAGTAAAAACTACTGCCCCAGGAAACTTAACGTTTGTAGGGTCTGTAGAAATACTATCTAGATACTCTTTTGATTTTGAGTAAGCACTTTCTCCATCAAGTTCTAACCCTTCAAACTGTGAATGTGTACTTCTCAAAGCTTCAATTTCTGTTTGGGTTGGAACTTGATTAGTTCCATTTGCCATCGTTCCTGTAGACAGCATTAGAAGCGTAATAGCTCCCAATTTAAAGTAAGACATATGCTTTACCGATAATATGGTCAGGGTTACTTGGTCCTACCACCCTGCCATCAAGGGAATGAGGGGTATCACCAATTAGTAAAATTTCGTTATTCGTGAGTGTCCATTCAGTACCTAGGTTGTACTTTTTCTTTGCATTCTCGTATTCAGCCCCTAAAGGCGCCACACGGTTGAATCCACTTGTTGATTTAACTCGTTCACCATAAAAAGTAACGGTATCACCAGACATCCCTGCCACTAATTTAATGTAGCGATGCTCGTCTGGTAATACTGGAACACCACGGCCATCAATAGCCACGATATCGCCTACCTCATATGTCTTATCAAATTTATCAACTAGTAGAACTCTTGCGTCAAGACAACGGTAACCCGTGTAATCGATCATGATCGTGTAGCGTTCAATGAAGGCATTCATACCGGCATAGCCAAGTACGCATGTCAAAGCGCTTAACGCCAATCTCTTGGTCAGGTTAGGTTTTGGGAAACCAAAAGTTTTAGTTTCAGAATTCTTTTTTCGAATGGTGATCAGCATTCTAGCATACCCTTTTCATAAATAAAAAAGCCCAGCGGGTCACCACTGGGCTTTTGCCTATCGCCTTAAGATTTACTCTTCATCAGGTTGAGAAATAATGAAGATCTTCTCAATAACTGTGTCTTCAAATGAGTCATCCGTAGCTGTCATGCGAACAGTTAATTGCGTCTTTCCAACAAGCTCCGTTGCGTTCTTAGTTAGTCGGTATTCTTTCGTAGTACCGCTTAGACCAAGTTCTGGGAACTCCATTAGATATTGTTTAACGCGGCCATCTTCATCAGTACAGCTTGATTTGAAGTTGTAAGATGACGTTGCTTCACTCATTTCCAGTTCACAAACAGGTCGAATATTAGGTATAACAGTAAATGAAACTTCTTTTTCATCTGTCACACCCAGATTCGAGAAGACCACATACTTAATCGTGACCTCACCTGCTTCTTCAGCGGTGTAGTAAAGCTTAGTACCTGATTTTGCATCCAATTCGAGCTGGCCATTAACGTAGTATTCAGCTCTAAGTACCTTATCACTCTTATGGTCATAATCGACTGAAGGACGAATAACTACATCAAGCGGATAACGCATATGATCATTACTATATGACGTCTTCAACTCAACTTCTGTAGGCTTTGGTTCGTTTGCTGCGCTTTGACCTGTTAGTAGAACTTGATTATTACGTTCATCAGTGACAAGAACAGCAAATTCATTTAGTCCAGCTTCATTGACATAGTATTTAGCACGAGATCCTGTGCGAGAATCACGTGAACTATCTAGTCTACTTCCGTCACGAGTTAACCATTCGTAAGTGAAAGTCATATCGACATCTGGCTCTTCAACCATTTTCAAAAATACATCAACTTCAGTTGGAGCGAAGATGTAGTCTTGGTCGATTGTCATTTCAAACTCAGGGAACTCATAAGCTAGAACCGCCATACGAGCTTCAGTTCTTGCAAATGTTTCTGCGACAGCTGGAAGCTGAGCTTCAACATAGAAAGGTAGAGTTTGCTGGAATGAAAGCAAGTCATCTTCCGTAATTGTGTACTCGGCAATCAGGTTGTATTTGTTCGATGACACTTTTTCAAGTGTGGTTGGAATAATTGTACCATCAGGACGGTACCAAGATGCAACCGCTTCATGACCAATATACGAGTCTGTTTGAACTGTGGCCGTTAACGTTGTAGGGAAGCCAACTTCTGAAGTTTTATCAGTTTTAACTTTAACCTTAAGTGGAGAAGGTTCTTTAACTTGAACTTTCTTCTTGATTTCGGTCCAACGCTTATTGCCTGCTTGTTCTGTTTCTTTCACAGCTACGCGGACACAAACATCTACTTTCGTTGGTTCCGCACGTACAAAGGTGTGTGATAAACCACCAGAAACGAATGTCTCACACTTATCTTCCGACCATTCAACATCATAGTAGGATGCGTCTTTTGGAAGATCTAGCGATACAACGTTAGGCTGATTGACGTATTCAGTACCATTGTAAATCAATGTACCTTCTACTTCTTCATATGCCAGCACCTGTTCTGCTAATATTACTGATGTAGCACCTGTAAATGAGTTCTCTACTGTTGCACGCACTTCATAAGTACCTACATCATTAAAGGTGTATTCAAAGCGCTCTGGACGACTTGGGCTCACTTGAATCCAGTTGTTGTTCTTAATATTGCGGTAGTGCCATGTAATGTCACCATAGGCCTTCTTATCGGCTTTAGTGTCGAACTCAAGCGTCCCGCGATATTTAAACGGAATAGTACGTTCGGTCGTGCTCGCACTAATGTAGCCATCAATTGGACCACCTTTATGCACTTTGAACGTAGTATCACGACTTTGGATGGTTCGAGCATACCCATCGTACTTAGATTCAATATCAGCCACGATACGGAAGCGATAGTTTTCTGCACCAATTAAATCAGCAGGGTCGAATGTAAAGACTGATTGACCACTTTCTTGTAGAGGTTGAGGACCTGCTACGTCTTTATATTCTTTGTTACCGATGTATTGCTGAAGCTTCACCTGCCACTCACCGTGGGTGTGTTTGTCGTACCAGTATTCCTTTGTCTTCTTATCGTAGACGCCAATACCAGTAGTCATCGTGTAAGGTGAGCTATTGACAATGTTGATATCTTCCATGTCGATAAGTGCAGTAACATCTTCATCTGGTACATAAACCATTCGAATTTGTTCTTCTTTATCATGGGCGTCATCATGGTCATAACCAACTTTAACGGTCAGATCAGCCACAGTCCATAGTTGACCAGGATCGGTATAAACCTTGATTGTAGAACGTGGTGTTGTTGAGGTTGATGCACCGCTTTGACGAACAGAGGACACAATATCATCACCAAATGGGTTAGCGGCGACAATCGTACCATCAGCATTGATCATTTTCGCTTTGATTTCAGCAACTCGGCCACCAGCAACTGGTGTTGCGAAAGCCTGCATTGCATCACCTTCTATCACTTCACCATTCTCGATAGACAAGTAAATCTCAGGAACATCAAGACCAATCAAGTCGATTGACTTAACTTCCGAGGTTGATGTGTTCCCGTGCGAGTCAAAGAATACAACGCGATAATTGTAGTTTGGATTTGGCGATTCAGGGATACCTTTCAGCAGGTATTTGCTTCGCATTGATTGACGTTCCATTGAATCATCTAAGTTAACCCAGTCGATGTAACAGTGGAGTTCTGAGCTAAACTCAAATTTTGAATCACGAGCATCATCAATATCATCATATAATAGACAATCTCGAGTACCACTCACAGTTGAGTTTTGACGTAAATCTGCTTCGTATTTTTGAACGTTGGAATAAGCATCTTCATTACGAACCGTGAGGCCAAAAGGTTGTACAATCAGAGGTGTTTTGTACTCATAGAGTTTGTTTTGGTTGTCGCGAACTTTAACAATCATCTCTAGAGCTTGGCCGCTAGGTGTATCTACCGGGAATGATGTCAATCTAAAATGAGCATTCTCACCGTTTACATCCTCAAATGTAGCCGACTTACCGTTGATACTTACCTCTTCAATTGTTAACTCACGGAAGCGAGAGAACATTGCAAATTGTACATCTGATGGGAAGAATGCAGGATATGCTTTGGTTTCAGAGGATTCACGACCAGCTATGAATGAAAGGAATTCAATATCAACGTTTTCGATAATCGATTGCTGATCAACACTAATACCATTTCCTAATTGGTCTTCGAACTCAAATGCAATTGAGTAGTCGCCAGATGTCGTTGAAGTTACATCGTATGTCATTACAACATACTCACCTACGTACTCAATTTTCATCGGTGAAATTATACCAGAACTCGGAGTTCCGCGACTCTTCCACATGTAGGAATAGTTTACACCGTTAATTATTACATCTGGTACATCTTCGTGGCCGAGAATATCAGGGGTTAATCTACCGCGCCCACTAAGATTCCACCAGTTATCACTACGAGCATAGTGTGGTGTTTTAAGAGCAATAACCCAAGTTCCGTCTTCTGCAGTTAGAACTGTACCATCATCAAGTGAGATCGTTTTACTGTCGGGGTTGTCACCGCTGGCCATTTTTATGAATTCGGGTAGACGAGAATCCCATTTGATGGTGATAGGGCGGACAATATTAACCTGGTTTTGAGCAAAGTAATCATTGTGCGCATCTGCATAGGCGTTAATTACAACTTGCCCGTATCGGTCATCTTCATTACCAAATTGAAAATCACTTAATGCGACAGTACAAGCTTCAGACTTACCAGAACGAATTATACACTCGCCATATTCAGGCAAAAATAATGTTCTGTCATAGTCTTTTGTTTCTGTATTTAAAGTAACGTTAATTTTTCGCCCTTGATCTGGCGAGTTAACTTCAAATACATCGCCACTACCTTTCCACTGGTTAGCCGACGTGTAATCAACATTCAAAACATTAAGCGGAATAGGAGGTACCGATTGAATATTTATAGCTGAAGTTGGAATGTTGATAGGTGTATTTGCACTACCACTATAGAAAATGGAAGTAATTGGAATCGCAACTGAACCAACCTGATCAATAAGACCACTCAATGACCACTCTGTGTAGCCATTTGTAGCAACTTTTTGCATGTTAAACGGCGGAGTGAAGTCATACTGACACGTCAACCCATCGTTGTTCTTTGCATCTTTAGCAATGGTCTCATCCGTAGTTAGCGTACACCCAGAATTATTACCCTCTTTCACGGTAATAACTGCAGGCTCTACAAAAGCTTCTACTGTTGGTTTCGCAGCGATGACAGTAACTTGTGGTGATTTCGTTTGAATATCACCTGTCACCGTAACAGACTTAGCTAAGACCACCGTGCTTGGAAATAGAGCTGCTGACACAGCACTAGCTACCAAAGTGGTATTTAACCATTTAGTTTTAGACATCATATATGCGTAATCCCTGCCGTTTGACAGTTAAAATGTGGAGTTCTTCTGGAGATTTGCCTTTCTAGAATACCCTAACTCGCTCATTTAGTAACTAGATTTTTACTTATAGTTATTATGTATCTGGGTGATCAGCTGCGAAATGTGACTTAGAAGGTATACTTGAGCTCATATCAATTACGGGACATTGAAGAAGATGAACAATGAAATCATGTTTGTAAAACAAGCTATCAACATCAACATTGTAGAAGGCGCTCAAGAAGCAATAAGCAAAAACTTGTTGCCTGCAAACGTGTGTGAGCTAGAATTTTCCACAATTGTAGAGCCTGATGAGGATATGTTCTGCTCAAATGGTCTCAACTTCGCAAATACTTTAGATAGCAGTTTAATAAAAGTGATCGAACATATTACAGTTGATGGAGTGAAGATAATTGGAGATTCTTTTGTATCTCAAGTTGTAGGTAACCGTCGTCAGTTTTTTAGTGGCTTGATGAACTATAACCTCAAGAAAGGAGAAGTGGAGCAAGAAATCTCACTCCACGCTGTTTTTAGAAAAGTTAACTAACTCGATGTTTTATCATCGTCTTTTTTGTGTTTCTGTTCGCTAGATATGAACTTTTGGAGCTCTTTATTAACGATGATCGGTTGATTGGTATATTGACAAAAGCTCGAGTTTTCCAAATTAATGTCTAACGATGGAAAATCACCTCTTTTCAACATGTATTCTGACCTTACTACAGCTTGTCTTCTCACTTCAGTGTCGATTTGGTGCTGAGCAATATTAAATAAGATATTGCTCGCCCCACTTTCACCTACACCGTCCTTGGATGCTAGGCATTTCTGAGCGGCTGTCATCAACAAATAAGCGTTGTATGCCTGTTCTGGCGTTTCTGCCGTCATAAATAAGTCATGAGCTCTCGTATGAACCAGAATTTGTCGAGTTCTCTCCTTGTAACCCATAGCGTGCTCTTTGACCTTCTCTTCAAGATCTTTGCGAATACCAAGGTTTCCTTGCTCACCTAGTATCGCTACATCATTCTTTTTAGCTATGAATGTTTCGTCAGAGTTAATATGAGGTTTCAACTGAATTGTCAACTCATCCGCTACAACGCTAGTAGTTATTAGAGATGTAAGTAAAAAGCACTTTACTGGTTTCATTATGCTTAACCCTTATTTCGAGACATAAGCTCTTTATAGAGGTCCTGAAGCTGTTCATCAGAGTAATTGCGCGCAACTACGACTTTGCCTTCCCCATTTCGGTAAACTAGACCCGGAGTACCACGAATACCCATAGATCTCATTACGACACTATTTTGTTGAACTTTACGTCGGATTTCTTTATCAGCTTTTTCCGTAATATCCAAAATACCAGCATCATTCATAAATATAGCTTTGGTAACATCTTCACTTTTTGCAACTGTAGCTATAACGTCAGGAGAGTTCGGACGAATCCACGCAACAGGAATGTATTGTACGTTTAGACCTTGTTTGATGAACGGTTGGAGCTTCTTATGTAATTTTCTACAGTATCCACAGAATGGTTCGTAGAATACATATAGTGCGTTATTTGAGTCTTTGTCTGTTGGTTGGTCACCCAATATAAGGCCTTTCTCAAAAACTTCATTAAAAGTGTCAGCTTGACTCGGAACCAACTTGTTGTGGTAAATGTTAGTCAGATTGAGGCCTTCGTTAGTAACCATATCACCAGTAAAGATCATCTGCTTTTCGTCATCAATCCAATAAACGTGAAATTGACCTTCCGATTTATCTTGAACCATGACAGCCGTCATGCCCACTGCTTCTTTCACTTTAACGCTATCAATGACCTTTAAAAAGCCTTTATTCTGCATATCGGTGATTAGTGATGGAAGAGGGTTTGCAAAGGATGTGGAGGCTATCGAAGTTAAAGTGATAGCCGTAGCTAATAGTAAACGTTTCACAGGATTGTCCTAGGTAATTTAGTGGCAACCTCCGCTATCTTGCATAACAAGATCTAGCATCACTAAGTAAGTGATACCAAGCATGGCAAGCCATAGGGCCATATCCACGTCGTCGGGAGTTACAACATCAGGTTTTGATTCAGGAAAAAGTTCTTCTCTGTATGATGCTAGTCCGAATAGATTTCTTAATTCGATAGTTGCCTCATCCCCAGCCGTCCCATCTGCCTCATATTTACAGAGGTGATCAGGGTTTGAAGAGTCAAGGGACAATACTTTAAGTGCTTCTTCTATTTCAAAAGTAGCTTGTTCTTTGACTATGGTTCGAGCCGGATACACTGCATTTTGTACTAGCAGCTTAACAAACAAATCGATGTCTGCATCATTATTTGAGATGAAATCTTCTAGGATAATATCTAACTCTCTGATCAGAGTCATCAATAAATTTGTTCCCGATAGCCCATACTGGCCTGAAATTGTTGCAAGCCGTTTAATAAGTGAAATCGTTCGGTTAGTTAGAAGTTCGATAATGTCGGTTACTTCTATTACCGTTGCCGTTTGTTCATCTCTTAGACGACGTTGGATCTCTTGGGTAAAAACAGCGGGTTGGTACATTTGTGTCACTCTTATCAATAGCTTTCCGTTGATAGTAGCAATATCTGCGACCAGATAAAAACAAAAAAGGGCGAAAACGTTCGCCCTACCTTGCTTCCCTTTAGCTGTTCATGGTGTGAACACTCGATCGGATGACCTATGAATTTACCCTTGGTCTCCTTGATAACTTGAAAAATGAGAGTTCTAGCATAACTTCACCAGAATAATTTAAGCTATTTTTCTGCTCTACTGTTCTGTGCCAATCGACAAAATCGTAGAAAATCTCTTCTTCATATACCTTGGACTGTTCCCAACTACGCTCTGTGATAATAGCATTTTCAAAGCGTATGAATTCATCCCATTCGATGAAAGTTACTGCAAAGAGGTTTTGCAGTTCAAATCCGGCCAGCCTTGCCACTCGATGATAGAATGCACCTTGAATAGCGTATAAACGTTCTTCGATTTCGTGCTTCATTTGATACGCACTTAGTGTATGAATCGTTTTAAGATCTAGCATTCTATTTTTGGCATCAACCCTATCGATTCGTGCTTTTAACCACATACCTGTATCTTCACAGTAAGCAATAATGGTTAGTTCTGAATATCCACCATGTTTGTAATTACGATTGTATAGGTGAGATTCTGAAAACACTTCAGCAGCTTTAATAGCTCGATCATAATCTTCTAAATCTAAATACCGACTACTCTTAGCTTTGACTTCATCCAAATGGTCTGGGTAGTAAAGGTAGCTATCGTCAATTTCTGTACGTAGAAGTTTTAGTTTATCAGCTATCTTGCGGTTGCCACCCTTTAGCTCGTAATGATCCATCTCGGCCTTCAGAGCTGCATGGTCAGCAAGAACTTTGAAACCTTTACTGTTGAGTTCATCGATCGTTAATGGCTTATTAACTCCGTAATCGGTGATCCAAGGCTCAAGAACATGACCGTGAATCAAGTGCCCCGCGTTCATAGCACGTTGTAATTGCGGAGACATTTCTTTGCTTTCGCAATCACCGCTATAGTATGTATATCCCTCTTGAGGGTTGAAAGCAAATTTCTTTAAGCAAGACGACGAGATGCACCCTTTGAGTGAGTGGTATTCTTTATCCGGCATATTCACATAAATGCCTTGGATCAGTTCTCCATCATCGCTAATCCATGCCTGTTTTCCATTTTGATAGGCTTCTATGGGCTCGTTACCCCATGTCTGAACCCCTGAAGTGGTAACCGTCATCTTGGGTTTAGGATTGATTAACTTGTTCACACCATTATCCGACCCAAAGTTTTGGGCGAATAAGTAATTTAAATCTATCGCAACGTTCATTGATACACTCCCATCGTCTTACGACGGTAGAATATCCATCTCAAATAGGTATTTAGATCTTATGCATGGCGATCAGGGTTGTAGCTTATGGTTGAGTGTTCATCCCATGATCAACCGACCATTTAACTGCCACACCTTACGGTGTCGTATCTATATGAACGTTTGTCAGTAATGTATTTCACATGGTTGAGGGTTATATAGAACTGCTTGCTAGGCGTGACCTCGTAATCAACGCTAACGTTTAGGTGTTTTGACAAGTTCTTCGCGACCAATTCGTAACCTCTTCCCCTTATCTGACTTCTTTTCAGTTGCATGTATTCGATGCTGTCATTCATAGGATGCTTAAAGCTGATCGCGTACATAGGTTGATCTTTATGGCGACCTACAGCGAAAGTGGCATTGGGCCCTAAATTGCATTTCAAGGGCAAAAGTTCAAATAAACTTTGCTCCTTGCTTTTTGCTAACGGCTTGTCTTCTTCATTGTGATTTGATTCTTTCGATAGAGATTCGTAATGCTCGAGTCCCCACTGGCTTGCAAATTTGTATGAAAGATAATGTGAACCAACGATGCTTCCCAATATGGTGATCAGGAGGAGTGATTTTGCTTTGGTTTTAGTTAATGCCATCTTGCGTGTCTCTATGCGAATGCGAGGTGTGATCATCAATACTCTATCATGGTTTTGATTTATATCCTTTAAGGTGATCGGCTAGTTTCTGTTTTAAAAGGGTAACATGGAGCAACCAATTCATTAAGAGATTACTAAATTGAACAATACTGAATCTACAATCAAATGCCACCTCGATACGTTATTTGTAAAAATCTCGACCATTGACATAGAAGACCATGAAGAAACCCCATACTTCCAACAAATCGAACATGCTTTCAAAGGAAAGTCGTATGTTTTACCTGACTCAAACAAATGGGTAAAACGCGACTCCGATGATGATAATGAAATCTTATGTGTCCATGTACCAATGGGCCAAGAGGAAGACTTTATAGCCACGATAACGGCCGAAATCAACGATAGTCAAAACTCTTGGTATATAGGAGATTTTTGCGAATGTTGTATGTACCTATGCATGACCGACACCTCGCATGGTGAAGAGATTAACATTTCATTGAGTTTAGATGTCGTAAATGCTCAAGGAATCCACTTAACCTAGTCCTAACCATTCTGATTCAAAGTCCACTTGAGATTAATAATGAACACTAAAATATCAATTCCCTACATTGAGCTATGCGCAGGTATCTCTGCCTTCTCAACTGCAGCTAAAAAAATAAGTAACGTAGACTTTGAATCTATCGGAGCGTGCGAAGTTGATTCGTTTTGCAATACCTACTTAGATCAAGAGGGATTAAACATCTATGGTGATTTGAATTACCTTTGCGTTAGTGAGGATGAGCATCCTTATTCTAAGTTATGCGAAGAGGACATAGTGCCTTGCGAGTACAACAATGGCATCAGTAGCCTGACTATGAATGACTTAATGGAAGGCGTTGTAGCTTGGCCGAAAATGATGATAGCAGGATGGCCTTGCCAGTCTCTTAGTTCTGCAAATACTAAGGAGAATGAAGGGATAAGAAGCGGCAAATCTCAACTTATTGAGACCATCCAGGAAAAGGTAGATTTACTTAACTCTGAGGTCCTAATTTACGAAAATTCTGACAACTTGAGACAAGGCGGTTTAGTAGAAATGGTCAAAGACCTATCTGATAAAGGTTATTCCGTAGAATGGGCTGTAATATCTGCTAGTTCATTTGGATACCCATATTTACGTAATCGTATGTTTGTTATCGCTTACAACGAAGATTCTCCTCTATACCACACTCAGACCAAAGTTCTTGATGTCGTTGCACAGCGCTTTGCAAATAAGCAACCGGGAACTACATTTCCATACTTAAAAGATCACTCTGATGAGCTAGTTTCAGAAATAGTCACTTTAGAGACTAAAGGTAATTATCGCCGCCATAGAGTTGCAGCGTTAGGAAACAGCATTGTGGTCGATATTGCACAAGCTATCTTACAAGTGATCGCTGACCTGTATGAAAATCCTGCAGCGTATTCAGATCTGGAATCGCTTAATACATCACCATTTTCTTATGATGAACTTAAGACGCACGAAAAGACCTTATTCAAAGTAATGCCCTATCAAGGCTGTTTTGACCACAAAGCAAAGCAACTTTTCTTTAGTGACCGTAATTATCAGCTAAATCCTAGTACAACCACTCACAAGGGAAAGGGGCTAATGGCTTCACTAATTCGCAATGACCACAAGAATAACTTTACAACCTCGAGTAGACTGACTAGACCGGGCTCACTTGGAGGTTTAGTTGGCTTTTTAGGAAAAGAAATGGGCCTAAATGAAGGGGCTATCAACCCACTATATTGTGAGAAATTTATGGGGTTTGAGCCCGGTCAGACTGAAGTATCTCAGAAACTTATCAGAGATAAGGTATACAAAAAGCTAATTGAAAGTGTAGCTCTCTTCGCTGGAGGTTCTTGACTCTCAGGTTGCCAGTGACGATTGCTATTTTCTTTCTAGCCTTATTGAGTTACTTGTTCTCAACTCACCAACAATACTATCGTCGTATCCTCTTTTGGCTTTGCGCAAGATTATACTTTCCAGCTCAGAGTTGGGGAATTTCTCTTGAATCGATTTCAGTAGAGGTAAGGTAAACGACTCCGTTTTCACTCTATGATGATAGTGTTTCAGTTCTTTGTATCTAGTTTGGTTTGAGTAAGACACACCCTTGATCTGAAACCCCTCTATATTATCTTCTCCGAACTGAATGTAGTTACAAACGTTCGTTATATCTCCGCGCCATATCATCATCAAAATTATGGGCACAAGAACAGATTTTTGTGATTCAACATTGAGGTTTTTAAAAATCTCATGTGCCAATTCACTGTGAACTCTTGCTGCATAATAATTTCGATTTAAGTAATACTGGTTAGAGATCACCGAGTGGTAATGTACCATCAGTTCTCTTTGTACTACTAAACTTACGCGGCGGTTTAACCGATTATGGAACACTATAAACTCATGCCTAACCTTAGATGGTTTTAAGACATTTAGCTCATTAAAGAAGATCGTTGCCATGTCTGCTAAGCCATTAAGAAAGAGTGCTTTGTCTAACGTTCCGGGTTCGAAAGACTTCTGCATGGCTAGGCCCAAGTTCAAATTTTCTCCTGACTTTATTTTTGCTGCTAATAACTTCCTAGCTAAATGCTTATCACCTTGTCTTTGCTTAAAAATTTGATTGATTTCATCATGGGATGTTTTTGCTACACCAACATCATTAGTTTTGCTTTTGGTAAGCAGTATCTCAGCACGAATCCGACCGGAGGTAATGAAGTAATCCCCTCTCCTCTTCAGTTCATCTAACATCGATTCTGATAGTTCTGCATTTGATTGATAAAACTTGGCAACTTTGAGAATGTGTTTGGATTCGACTTTAGACTTATGCACACCTTGGATAAATTTGATGAAGATCTGGTTGTGCGAATAAAGCTGACCCAATACATAATTTATCTCTCCAGGATTGAGTGACCTTAATGAATCTCTGATTTCAACTAATGTCTCTTTTTGGAGTACCACAGGCCATTTATGCTTCGCCATTTTCTCCTGAGCAAACCTAGACCTTGCACTCTTAATAAGAATCTTCAAATCGTTTTGATTTATTGGCTCTCTAATGCAATGGAAATAGTCTAACTCACTAGCCTTATGGAGTTCAGCTTGGTCAGATTTATACAACGGATCGACAACCACAATAGGCGGCTGGTCTAAACAGCTAATCTTGTTGAGAACATCATTAATTTGATTGTGTCGATCAGAGTCATAATCAACTATCACTAGGAACACGTTACTCCACTGAATCGAATGAGCCCAGTCAACTGATCTTACGACCATATAACTGCTTTGATTAGCTGAGTGTATCTGTGATCGCTTTAGATCAGCACGCGCTCTATCAGTGTAGAAATAGGCTATGGTTTCATTCATCGTAATTTTCAGGGAAAGTTGGCAAGCAACATTGAGATAGTAATAACCTCGGTCACTTTTGACAAGTATGTTAATTATGATCCGAATATCATTCAGTATCAATTATTGACTTTACATTTGACTACACATTTTCTTGTGAACTAGGGTATTCAATCATATTAGGGTGATCAGCTAGAGCTATTTTGAACTCTTTACAGTTAAGGGGCGGAGTGTATTCACCTCCTAATAACTTGATTTATAAGGACTTCAATCTCATGCTAAAAAACCAAAAACCTCTAAAAGCTACTGTAGATGCCGTAGGCACACTAAAAAACCTCGACACTATCTTCACCAGCTCAAGCACTTGTATCACAGAACTAATGCAAAATAGCCGCCGTGCCGGTGCAACCAGCTTGTCTGTAACTTTAGTTCCTGGCTCTCCAAAAGTTGAAACTATCGGACACCGTTCGACCGCAGAAAAAACTTACACGAACATCACTCCCATCACTAACTCAATAATCATTCAAGATAACGGTACGGGCATCGATGATTTCAGTAAACTGTTCTGTTTTTCTAACTCTGGCTGGGACGCGGAACTTCAAGATGCAGAACGCTCATACGGAGTTGGCTTCTTTTCTGTATTATTTTACGCTGAGTCTATTTCTGTAGAAAGCAACGGGATTAAGTACACTTTCACAAAAGATGACATCTTAAACGGCAATGGTTCAGTTGCATCAGAAACGGACTTTATTCATGGCACTAAAATCCACCTCAATAAAGTTAAGCAGAACTGTACGGATATACTCATCGAATCTATGCGAAGTTATTGTCGTGCGTACCCACTTGAAGTCACTCTAAATGCTGAGGTTTACAACAACGACTTCAATAAACAAAATGATGGCCTAGAATCACGTAAGATTCCATTAAATGAGGTGATTGAGTCTGATTTGATGCAATCTAAACTCGACCAAAACGAGGACTATATCAAAGTACCATTTGAGTATGGTGTTACCTATGTACCCAAAGGTCGAGTCATTACTAGCTGTACTTTCTGTGATGTTGAGGACCTTGCTTATCTGCAATCATTGCCAATTATTGTCTCGGAAGGTTACATCTCGGAAGGTTACAGGTACAATCGCCAAAAATTTAATCTTGGCGAATCGGTTGTCACATTTCTAAATGATAACGTCCCAGCTACTCATCCTGACAGAAATTCCGTTCACGGCGATATGAAAGAGATCGTTTCTAAATCTCTACGTGAAGCCGTAATTGAGGTTTCTTGTAATCGATTCGAGAAACTTATTTGTGATGCTTTGTCGGCCAAACCAAAAGAAAAATTTGAATTCTTTAAGTCTCACTATAACTTATTGAGCCAGATAGAATTCAAGGCGTATTTTTGGAAGTTCGATGCTCTTCTTGCGACAGATTTCGCAGATCTGGTTGATAGAATTTCAATCAACTCTGATAATTTTGAATCTGAGTTCATTGGACTTAACTATATTGATACAGTACATGACGTCATCACAGAAAGCTGGGTCAATACTCATAACCCAATATTCGTCAACTTTGAGTCAGAGTTATCCAAGTTAGCTAATGCAGCATATATTCTTGCAAACGAGCTTGCGAAGCAGGGCCGTAAGGTTCTTTTGGTATCTAGTAATATTCTTACAAAAAGCAACAAGCCTAAATGGTTGACTCAAAACACATTAGACTTAGAGCTGTGTGACATCGAAATTATCCCTACGGGAAATTCGCATGAACAATCTTTTGATTGCAATGACATATGGATTCCAACTATTTTTTCAGATGCTATCCAAATTCGAATCTCGGTTAACGATGAACACAGCGATGATTTCGCCCTAGCTAACCCTGGGTTCAGTTTCACCTATGAGGGTGCAGATTATTATGCAACATCTGGGGAAGATGAATATGATGTTTCATTGTTCGTTCCATACACAAACGATGAAAACATCCTTTTGGATGAAGTTATCTCGCGTAAAGATGAGTCTGGTTCTTGTCTTGAGTTTCTTGATGAACACACTGCCTTTGATCAGTTCTTGTCTGTGAACCGAAAGTCAGATTGTAAAGATGCCTTAAAAGAAGCGCTTGAGCAGTTCCTAAGCAGCCTATCTCACACTAGACTTGGTGATACGCTCAAAGCTGTCAAAATCGATATTACCAACGGCCAAACCGTTATAGCTTAACTCCTTTGTCTCTTCTCATTCTATGGCCCACGAGTTAGTAAACCGTGGGCTTTATTGACTCAACTTAGCAATTCTTGCAATATAGAATCTCACCCCTATAAAATAAAATTTGAATTATGAAGATTGGTTTAATACCGTCACCTTCTGCTCTTGCCGAAGGTATAGACCTATTGGATTTTTTTTCCATTGAAGAAACGTTTGATTGCACTGAATTTAAGAAGCAGCTAGATGATGCAACATCCAACTGCCAACTTAATCTCATTTGGGTTCGTGGTATGGGCCTTTATCCGTTGAAGTATCAAACTTTACCAATGCAACCTTCGTCCAACTTAGAGATTAAGCTACCAAAAGAGTATGTTTTTGATGCTATCTATCAGAACTTCCCTCATGTTGATGTAGAAAAAACTGAGTTGGTGTTTTATGGCGACATAGAAAATGAACTTACCTAAAACCAAAAAACTGTTATGGACTGGTATAGGCGCTAAAGAGCACTGCTTGACATACTCACAACAGGTTTCGTGTGAATATGAGCATGTGGTTGTTGAAAATTTCGAACCCAATGGCTTTAAACCTAATGACTTCCATTGTTGCTTCGTATTCTCAGGTGTTGTCGATCAGCATAAATTCAATCAATTAGAATCATTAGAACAACAAAATGTATTTAAGTTCTTTGATGGTAGGAGTGTCGTTGATGCTAGACGCTCTCACCCTATTGAATTGATGGCACTCACGACCACCGGTTTCTCATTCTTTACCAATGATTCCTTTGTGAATATATGCCTTGATTTCGATTTGATTGCTTACCAATACACATCTTGCATCAACCAGAGTAAACAACAGACTTCTACTCTTACATTAATCTATAACTCAATTGAAGAGATTAATGTTTGGACAAAGAGTGCTGGCTGTTTTTGTGAGATCAACGCATATCATACGATTGAGAAAAACAAATCTGTTAGCCGACATTTTGAAGCTAATGACTTGTCTGATGATTACGTCTACATTGCTGGAATCACACCAACGCACTTGATTCAGATTTTCTACCCGTTTTCTGAAGATGAAAGCGTTTTTAGGCAATACTTGACAGCAATGGCAAGACGGCTGGGTGCAGCTAAAACATTAAACATCAACAATACACATAAACCGCTTCATAAACTTCTCTTTCAAACGGATAAACAGATAGATATGTTTCACGTTATGGCGACAGCTAAAAATCAAAGTTGTTCTGTTTACATCATACTAAAGGAACGATTCTAGTTATGAGCATCTTAGTATCAGCTGAACAATTACCATTCGCTGTTATTACCCTAAACCTTCAATTTCAAATACAGCATGTTAATGAATATTTTCTTCGTCACCTAAACCCTGAATTTACTTGGGAGTACCAAACTGGGAACAGCTTCCTACAAATAGGCACAGTTGATGACATGGTTGTAAACACACTACTAGAGGGAAGCAAATTACATTCAGATCAGCTTATCTTCTGGAAAGATTGTACTTATCCTCTACCATTATTAACCGCAAATGCTCTTAAACAAGAGCCAATGGCTTGCCAAATTAACATTGTGTTTAGTGACGATTTAATTTTCATTATTGCTACCGACGTAACCAACGAGGTCATTTCAACAAAGGAATACGAAAAGGCAACTGAGCGCTTAAGACACGAAAGCCAACATTGTCCTTTAACCGGGATTTATAATCGTCGATATATCACTGATTTACTCCAACGTAACAACAGTCTTTCCATTCGCGAAGGCGATGTTCAAACCGGTTCGCTTTTGTTGCTTGATATTGACCACTTCAAACAAATAAACGATCAGTATGGTCACACTGTTGGTGACGATGTTCTTAAGTGGTTTTCTAAAGTTCTTGATGATGTATTCAGGAATACAGACGTAATAAGTCGTTTGGGTGGTGAAGAGTTTCTAATTTACCTTCCGAGGGTTTGGGACAGGGCCGAAGTAAAAAGTGTTTTCAGTCGCTTATATAAAACAGCAAATGATAACCCGTTTGAATTCCCTACACTTCCCAATATCAAGCAACACCAAGTTACATTTAGTTCTGGGTGCTATTGTATGTTGAGTAGTGATCCTGTTGAAAGTTCCATTGAAGCGGCAGATAAACTCATGTATTTAGCTAAACAAAATGGACGTAACCGTGGATATTTTAGAGTTAGAGACACGGACAAACCTATGATCTTTATTCCGATGCCAGAAACGGAGAAACACGATGCCTAAAGCACAACCAGCAATGAAAAATAAACATTTTATCATCACAACCATCATAGACTTAGGTGTTTTCTTAGTTGGATATTATGCTATTGCTTGGCACAAGATAATCAACTGGCAGTTGTTATTTATGGTACTTGTAGTATTTGGTGTAAATCGCTACCTAATCAAGACATTCAAAGAAGAAGCTAAAAAGGATCAGTCAAATGACTCTTACACTAAGCCGTCATTTCCATTGCCGATCAACGAAGACCATTCTATTAACCAATTGGTTTCGCCTTTTTATCGCTCAGGTAAACCAACAATAATTATGGCCTTTCATGGTGTTTTGCATAGAAATCAAAATGAGAGCTTGGAATTTAAGGATAGGTTCATGCAAATTTTCGAGTCTGTACCAGATACCCAAGTGGTAGTGTCGTCAGATTGGAGAACTGACTGTGATGAACCCTGGTTGAAAGAAAAACTAGGCGATGACCTATTTTCAAAAATTGTTGCGTTTACCCCTGCCCCGCTAGACCGAAATCGAAGTCTAGAAGTTGAAATGTTCCTAGAGTCAAAAGAACCAACGAGGTTTGTAGTTCTTGATTCAGAGAAGATCGACATCCCAAATATCAACGGCAAAGTTATTCGTACTGAGAGTTACTTAGGTATTCAACAAGAACACGTTGAAGAGATCATAGATTATCTATCTAGTTAGTCTAAGTCGCCATAAACCAATGCATTAAATTTCTCAGGCCGCCTATCAACGTGGCCTTTTTATCAACTGCATATTAGCTAGGTGATCAGCTAGTAGTAATTTCAAATGTGTAATGTTCGTACTTATACAAACTCTTTCGGATTTCAGTATAAACATGAACCCTGCATACCCCACCCCCTTTGCTATAAACCTAAGTGGCTTTGACCTTATGTTTGGTGGTAAAGAAAACGACAATTTAGATTTCGAGGCTTTAGACTTAGTTTTGGGAATATCAAAATCTCAAACAACAAACCCTATCACTTCTAAGTTTAGACGAGATTTATTGAACCAAGAAGCCATTCACGACGCTACAGAAGCCGTGTATGGCAACCTAACTGCATCAGAGGTATCCCTTAACCCAACATCACCACTTTCTAAAGCTCTAGCCTTCTACGACCATTACAGCTTCAATTTTACTAACTGCGGGATACTCTACCTTCCGGCAGTTAAGTTCGTAACACACAGCTACCATTCGAAAAACGATCTCTCAAAAAAACGTATTGAAGCAAAAGCATTAGTTGCAAGTATGAACTGGTCTTCACAAATCGATTTGCTAGTAGAACTT
This sequence comes from Vibrio sp. 10N.239.312.D08, assembly GCF_041466145.1. Classification (NCBI taxonomy): domain Bacteria; kingdom Pseudomonadati; phylum Pseudomonadota; class Gammaproteobacteria; order Vibrionales; family Vibrionaceae; genus Vibrio; species Vibrio sp. 10N.239.312.D08. The sequence continues at coordinate 75,418 of NZ_JBFSSD010000001.1, forward strand.
AAACATTGTATCGCCCCACCCTTCCCCACCTCAAATAGTCGAATTGCAGATAATGTTATGGATTTATTGGTACTGCTCTCAATTAATGTAATTGACCTTTATGGAAACAAAAAGGAACAGCGTATTGCCAATGATTGCTTCATCAGTATAGAACAGCATTCTATTAATTCTGTATTTAGCACAGTGATGGACGAAGTAATTCTGTTGGCCACAAAAGCAATTAAGCACCTGCAACCTTATGTAGAGCTAATCAAACGCGTTCCAACCAATGTAGAGATTCAGAAAATCTATTCATTTGAAGCTCGCAACTCTGCTGCTTTTGATCCTGACCAAGTAATTCGATTCAACAAAGAGTTACTACTTGATGCTGCTGTATATAGACGACCTGTTGAAACGCATTTGTTTGATTCATCAAGAGAAGCACAATCAGAAGCAATAAAGCTAATTGAAAAGACCAAACGAGAGAAGTTTAAGGTTGTAGCTATCACCAGTGAAGGTCTTAAGAAAGAGTTTTTTATCTCTCAAGGTGGTGATCTATGCGTAAAAACGTCAGCTCGGCGCGGAACAAAACTATATCTAGGCGACTTCATATTTACTAATGTGGAAATTTATACGCCTACTACAGCTAGACAAAATAGGTTGTCTTGTATTTCGAGAGATATTTCTAACACCAGTAAGTACATCAATAAGTCAATACAGGCCAATTCAAATCCAAACAATCACTATGCGAAGAGCGCAAAAAACGCGAATCCGTGGCTATCCCCATACAAAAACGGACTATCAACAGGTTCAAGAAATGATGGTGATGTATTCACCTTAAAAAGACTTCTCAGTAAAGCTGATAGCCGCACTAAACATGAAATAGAAACATCAATTAAAGAAAGCCTGGCAACTCGTTGCAAGGTAAACATCACTGCAAACCAAGAGTGTATTTACTTTTCCCAGAGAGAAGAATTAGATGATGGTTCTGTTAAATGGCAGGCTTTCATAACGGTACGATCAAGTACAGGTAGTGGTGGAAAAGAGTTCTCCTATGGTCTTATCAACGACCGTGAGTTCATTGGATATGACATTGATTAAGGGCCATGAAATGAATCAATTAAATGCAGTTGACGCTTCTATTTATATTCTAAACTCAGAAGATCAAGAACGACTCTCTATAAGCACAAACTTTTCAAATAGAGTCCTCGAAAGGAATACCGGTTATGTTCTATTTGTGTCTCCATTCGATTGTAACGACTCGATTTGTTTAGACGCGCACGTTCGGCGGGAACTTGAAGTAATGGTCGGTGCTAATTCTGGCATGAGCAATAACTTCATCACTTGTATTAAATACGCTGCTGCCAATTCAATTAGTATCATCGTATTTGATGAAGATGCTCCCATTCCTCATTGTGTAACCATAGAGGGAAAAGAACATTTGTTTCATCAAGATGATCGAATCCAATTTGATGCTAAGGAAAATGTATGAACTTAGTAAAAGGATTTTCTCAAGCTAAACGGGCTCAGTCATGGTTAGATTCAAAGCCAAGTTTGAGCATCGTAGAGGATACGATCTTAAAACTTAATAAAAGGCTCTCAAAACTGTGTGGACACGAACTTGATGATTGTTCTCACACGATTCAAATTCTAAGAAGTTATATGGATGAGGGTTCTGATAGATCAGACCAAGGCGCGGAAAACTCCAATTCTGTTATAAATTCTGATGTTGCTCAAAATGGCTTATCTAACAATGGCATTAAGAAGGACCTCACCTTCGATAAATACAACTCGGGAGCAAGCGCCATACCCAGTGATTCTAGCCTTAGTTATGAAGTTGATGGGACAGTTAGGGCTCTGTCGGGCAAAGAGAAACTATCTGTATTTCAGTCGTTAAAATCACAATTCGGCAGATAATGACTTAGGATTACCAGCTTCCAGTCTAGAAGTTGGTAATCCCCTCTTCCCTACCTAGACCTCTGATTAATCCGATTTGCTGATAGCAGCATTCACAAATAACTTTGAGAAGTGATCAGCTCAATTTATCTTGAGCATATTACACTCGTTAATCAACACCCTAAATAACCAAAAGCGAGTTCAATTAAATGTCCACCCAAGGAAACGCTTACTTCGGTGCTCTAGCAAAATGCCCTAACTGTTTAAAGACGATGACGACTAGCGGTTTTGATGACTTCCTGATATTCGACTTCTGTCCTTCGTGCCATTACTTCCACTACGACACTGAGCACTCTCAGATGATGCTTAGTCGGGTACTCTCGCTTCAGTATATAAAAGAAGCTTTCGACGTAACCAAACTGGCTCACATAAACGATATCATTAAGAGTAGATTAAGTGCTGGAGAAGAAACACTTGAACCTTCATTCTGCTCTGTTGCAATGGAAGAAAATGGCTTTAGAATTTCAAATTTTTGTAAAGTTAGTTCTTTGTATCAATTCATAGAGCTGCCAAGATATTACAACTATCTCTACAGATCAGAGAAGCCTTCTTCAAGGCAAATTGTTCGCGGTCAGATCACCAATTTGAAATGCTCTTTGAAAGATGATGATTTTCAGGATTACTTAGCGAACGTTAGCCCAGCGGTAGACGTCTTCCTGTTCCTATGTGCCAGTAATCCTTCCTTTGCTGATAAATGCCATGAGAATGGTTACACCCTACCTCATATTGATGATATCAGACTTGACCGTTGGTTCTGCTCAATCCCGTTCTAGAAGTTGAAGTAGTAGATCAAGTTTCACATAAGCCCTTACTAAAGACTCAGTGAGGGCTATTTTTTTGTTGATACCGCGAGAGTAATCAGGCGCGATCAGCTAATAACCATTTGGTTATTTTAGAATGAGTAGGCGATTTTGCTTATTTCAAATGGTGATTTATGACCCTTCAATTATCTGACTACACGACTCTATGCCAATGCCCTAACTGCGCTAATACGATGGTTGCACATTGTGAGTTATACAAGCCGCATCAATTCTGCCTATGCCCTACTTGCAACTTCTTTGATTACTATAATGATGATTGTGATTATGGTTGTGTTCGCGGCCTAGCACTTGCCCAAACAAAAAAATTTCTAGGGATCGGGAAAATTGAAGACCTTAAAGTGTCCATCGAAGAAAGGCTCGCTTCGGGTGAAGAGATTGTTTCAGCTCCTTTTAATCCTAGTTGCTATGCTAACCTTGATACAGACTTATTTACTCGTATCGGTTATATGACACTGGCGCACCATGATTCAAATTACAATGATTATTATCATGCAGTTTTCCCATCAGTAGGTGATCACGTTCGTTTTCAAAAAGAAAGTTTGCAGTGGGCGCTTAAAAGAGGCCAAGATAATCAACCTTGGATAGCTGGTTCCAAGTGGGATAACTACTCACTCTACCCATTGTTTTTTATCATGCGTGAAGTTGGACAATTCAGGAAAAAGTATTTAGCCGATGAAAATTATCTATTCCCAACTGAACTGCATGAAGAATTCAGAGTTTGTGATTTTCCATTTTAGATTTCTAAAACATCTAGACGAAAAAGCCTCGCTCTAGCGAGGTTTTTTTTAAGCTTTCAAATAATCATTGACGATCAGGTTTACACCCAAATTAACGCAATCAAAAACTGTCAATTTCACCGTGAAATTCAACTCTAAAATGCACCATAAACACTTGATTTACATACAAAAAACACCGTTGCAAAAAGTGGTCAATTTTGTGGAAAACCCTATGTGATCTCTTGGAGATCAAGGTCAACTAGACTTGAAACCAAAACACGAAAACGTGACTCCTGTAACTTTTGAAATATTCTTAGGTGATCAGCGTAATCCGCGCTACTTTGAGCCTTAAATTTTTCACTTGGCGATCAGCTAGAGTCATTTTGAGAAAGCTATTATCTCCTTAGCCCAAAAATATTAGCGCACAGGATTGATTATGTTTTCTCTACTCAATAACATTGCTCAAGGTGTTTCAACCGCTGTTAGAGCTCAAGCTGCACAAGTACAAGCTGAATCGACAAAAGACCTTTCAGCTGACATTACAAGATCTGCTTTTGTTGAAGATTATTATTCACGTGTAATGCCAACTGTAGGAAACACAGAGGTTCAAAATTTCGCGTTGGTTAAAGCAGCTATTGAAGAACTAAAGAAAACTAACCCTGATAATCTTGATTCGCTCTATTCGTTCAATGGTTTCGGTCCAATTCGAAACATTTTTGATGAATCGAAGCTAAACCACAAATCACGTAGAGAATGGTTAGAGAAAAACCTTAGCTCCCAAGAACTACAGGAAGCAAAACAAGCTACTTTGACGAGCTTCTATACTCCTATTTCAATTTCTACCGCGATCTGGGATGCTCTAAAAAGCTCTGGGTTTGATGGAGGTCGAATTGCCGATCCAGCAGTAGGAACAGGGCGTTTAATTGCCCCAATAGAGACTCAACTCAAAAACGATTCTGATATTACGTTGATTGAGTTAGACCCTACTTCATATAAAGTAGCGCAAACTCTATACCCAAATACTGAAATCCATAACTCAGAATACCAAGACGTTAAACTTCCCCTACAAGATGTGATTGTTTCCAATCCACCTTTTAACTCTGTTCGCACAAGCGACCGAACAGGCCTATCACTATCTGGCCTAAAGTTACATACGTTCTTTGTGTTAAAGTCTCTTAACTGCTTGAGAGAGCAGGGTACAGCTACATTTATTTTACCGACTTCATTCATGGATGAAGCCAATTCTAAAGACCGTACAGAAGTTTCAAAATTGGCTAACCTTGTAAGTGCGGTTCGAGTGCCTTTTGAATTATTTGAATCATCATCAAATACAAAAATGGCTGTAGACGTACTGACTTTTCAGCGTACAGACAAACCAACATTAGCTCCACTTTGGGTAGATACAATTGAATCTACTTGTGGCAATTCGTACTACACGCACAATGCGGCTCTTGAAACCGACTTCACCAACCTCGCTATTCCAGTTGAAGCCTTTCTTTTCAATAAACAACAGGTTCTTTGGGAAGCAGCAGACAAGAACAACCTTGATGATCAGGTCTATTCTGCAATTGTTAACTCATTAGTAGATTTTACGTATGTTCCATTCAAGCATGAAGATATCGCTTCTTTATCTAACGTAGCGCTTGCTGACCCTAAAACAGCTGAACCGTTTACTTTCAACATTACTTGTGTTGATAGCTTAGTATTTCAAAATTCCGATGGTTTCTTAGAGGTTGACGCAAAAATAGGCGGCATCAAGCATAAGCGTATTACAGGCTTAATTTCCATCGCACGTATTGCAGAGCAACTATTTAGCGAAGAAGCAAAAGCGAACGCCAATGAAGCGTTAATGAGCGATCTTCGAAATAGCTTAAATTCGACATATGATGCATTTGTTAAGAAGTGCGGCTTTATTTCGAACCGCGCCAATACTCTTGCTTTCAAGCGTGACAACCGTTTTGCTGCTCTATTGGCACTTGAAGTAGATTTTGATGCTGGAATCACAAAGCAAGAAGCTAAAGAAAGTGGCATTGCTTATAAAGCTCCAACGGCAAAAAAAGCTGATATTTTCCATAAACGCGCATACGAGCCTTGGGTTCTTCCTAGTGAAGCTGCAAACGTAGAGGATGCCCTTGATTTATCACTGGCCTTTACAGGGATAGTGGACTTTGAACTTATTGCTAGCTTAGTAGGCCAAACACCAAAAGCTGTTACAACACAATTACTAGGTTCGAAAATCTTCTATGACCCACAGCTTAGAGATTACGCGATAGCTGATGTGTATCTATCTGGTGACGTTAAATCTAAAATGGCACTTGCTAAACAGCTTGAGGCAACAGACACGCGCCTAGCTGCAAACATTGTAGCTCTAGAGGCTGTAATGCCTAAAGACGTATCATTTGGGGATATTAGCGTTAGTCTAACCTCTCACTGGTTACCAAAGGAAATCCTAGAACAGTTTTTGATTGAGAAACTTGGTTTCGGCACAACTACAAAAATGACTCATACATTGGGTTCTTGGAAGCCTAACCTTGTTGGCCTTGGTGATACCGTTTCTCAAGTTGAGTACAAAACCTCTAGTCATGACCTACGCAGTATCTTAATGCTTATTTTTCGATTCGGTGAGCAAGTAGTGAAAATCTATGATGATCATGGAAAAGTGGTAGGTATTGACCACGAAGCGACAGCCCAATTGAAAAGTTCAATTCGTAATCTTGAGCTAGATTTTAAATCTTTCATTGAGCCACAAGCCAAAATCATTGAAGAGCGTTACAATGAGATCGTTAACCGCTTTGCTCCCTTTTGTAGCAACTACACAAACAATATCTATCCAGATTTGAACCCAAGTTTTGTGCCTTACAACCACCAAAACGCAGCAATTCAACGAAACATATCAGCGATTGACAATGGCATTCTATTAGACGCCGCAATTGGATCAGGAAAAACAGCAGTTTACAGCCTCAGCGCTCATGAACTTGTACGCCTTGGGTTAAAGAAACGTATTTTTATCACTGTTCCAAATCACCTAGTAGGCCAAACTAGCGCAGAATGGCTACGCCTTTACCCTAACGATAGAAACAAGCTACTTGTGCTAAATAGCAAATCTCTGTCGCCTAAACAACGTCTAGAGACATTGGAGCGCATTAAAACTAGCAACATTAACTATGTTATCGTTCCATTTTCTACATGCACTAAGATTGCACCGCCTATGGAGTTTGTTGATCTAGAAGTCGAAAACCGTATCTCTGAGCTTGAAGAAATTAAGCGACAAGATAGTAACAAGGCTACTGTTCGTGAAGTACAGAACCAAATTAAGCGATTAAATGAGCAGCTAAAGAAAATCAAGTCTAACTATAAAGAGGGTAACGACTTTAAATCACTTGGTTTTGATTCACTAATTGTAGACGAAGCTCACGCTGTAAAGAACTCTGGTTACTCTACATCGGTTCTAAAGAATGTTAAGGGTGTTGGCACTTTGGAACCATCAAACATTGCGCTTGATGTTTCATTCAAAGTTTCGTACTTACTGAATACATTTAAAAATCCTGGGGTTGTTTTTGGTACAGGTACATCATTAGCCAACTCGCTAATTGAAATATACGGCTACGCGCGTATGCTCGCGCCACACCTACTTAAAGCAGCATCTATTAACTGTCTTGATGATTTCGTTACTACGTTTGTCTCAGTTAATGAGCAATACGAAGTGACACCTCAAGGCACTGTTAAACTAGAAAGACGCTGTTCGAGCTTCAATAACTTAGAAGAACTAGCGGCATTATTTAGTTCTTTTAGTTTCACAATTACTTCTGAGGAACTACAAGAACTATTACCGCCAATTGTTGATAGTGAGGGTAATGAACACTGCGCTATCGTACCAATGACAGGCGGTAAACCAATAGCTAGAGAATGTGAGATCAGTGCTGAAGAACTTTCCTATATGGATACTTTAGTCGAGCGTTCAAGTAACTATAAGTCTAGTCCTGTACCAAATGACAATGCTTTACTACTTATTTCTGACGCTCGTAAAGCGGCACTATCACCTCAATCTGTAAATGCACTTAGCGATACAGTTATTGGTTCAAAAACTCAAATGATGATTGATGATGTAATTGAGCAATACCACCAAGCCGATCACAAACGCCAATCTACATGTCAAATTTGCTTTATTGATTACGGTACGCCAAGTGCAGAGAAAGATCGCGAGGAAGAATACGCTAATAAGCTTCGTGAGCAAGCGCGACTAGGCTGTGAGGAAAGCGAGAATGAATTAAAAATGTGGAGAGGGGTTAACGTCAATCTCTATAAGCACATCAAACAACGTCTTATTGATGGTGGGGTAGACTCAAGAGAAATTGCATTTACTCAGGATTTCCATACTGATCTGCAAAAGCAGTTCCTATATGAGTCAATCAATAACGGAAATAAGCGCGTTGTCTTGTCTAGCTTTGCCAAACTATCAACAGGGGCGAATATTCAAAAAAGAATATCTGCGATCCGTGTTTTAAGTGCCCCACTAACACCGTCAGAACTAGCGCAAGGGGTAGGGCGCGGAATTCGACAAGGCCATGAATTGTATATTGAGGCTATCAAATCTCTTAAGTCATTTAGTGTTGATGTAGTTCTTTATGCTATGAAACGTTCTCTTGATGCTTGGAACTATCAATTACTGGAAGCTAAGACCGCTACTGTTGCAGCTTTCAGAAGTGGCACCTTAAACGGAAAACGTCAGATCACTTTAGAATCCGATACTATCACTTTTGGAGAGATTAAGGCTGCTGTAAGTGGAATGGATGAATTAATTGAACTAAAGAAAAATGAGCGCCATATTTTTGATGAAGAATCAGCTTATCGTTCGTTCTTGAACAAACAAAGTTATACACGTTATGCAATTGAACGTATCCAAGGCCACCTTTTGCTAGAGAAGCAATTAGTTGTAGATGCACGAAACGATTTTGAGTCTTTGGTTGGTGATCGTGATAATGGAAACATGAGTATTTTCATGGATAACGTTACTCATAGTCAGGTTACTGAGAAGCTAGCCGAGAAAGTATTTGAGAAGTATAGCTTTATCCGTTCCGCTAACTTGGGTTGTTTCAGCCCTAGATACAATGAATTGTTTACCTTTGGTAGTTTCAGTATTCAGACTGTACAAAGCAATAAAGATTCAGCGTGTTTTGTTCTTGGGCCGTCTGGTCGCAAGTACCAGTTGAGCAAGCAATGTCACAACAAAAAACTACTTGCAGAAGCCATAAGAGTTATTCAGTCGTTTAAGTTTGTAGCTCAAGAAGCAGAAAAGCGAATCATTAAACACAACAACGATATTGAGTTAATGAATTCTACACTCGAAACCCAATACGACCTTTCAAGACTTCGCGAGCTTCAAGCTAAAAATAAAGAGTTAACTACCGCATTAGCCGAAGCAACAAGAGCAGCAACAAGCGGTCAGGACACTAACATTACTGAGGTGGATAAGGCCGCTTAGTCTAAGCTAATAATCGTTTAAGCACCGCATAGAATTGCGGTGCATTTTTTTTGAACTTTATTTAGTTTAGGAGATCAGATCTAGTGAACTATTCATTGTTTAAAGGTGACTTATGATCAAGCTAATTTCTACATCGCTACTTTTAGTATCGAGTTCGGTAGTTGCACAAGACTATCGGCTCCCTTTGCCTAGAGAATTGCCAATGAATCAAATCGAACAGTGGGTAGAAAACATTGCCATTGCTGATCAGGTTTGTTCTCAACTACCTGATTACTGCTTGTCGGCACTGAACGATAAAAGCTTGGTGATCACTGAAACGAAGCCTCACAAACTCTTTGTAAATGAAGATGGTGCTATTTATGTGCATAAGATGATCAGTGTAAAAGGCATCCAACCAACCCAATTAAAACCTGTTCCTGTTAACTATCAGCTTCTTAAAGCTCAACTAAATAGTTCAGTGTTACCTAGTGACCATCAAAGAATTGTCCAATCTTATCTGAGTCCGACTTACTGAGCTAAAAATCAAGTAAGATCGCTTGGTAGGTAACCAGCAAGTGATCAGCATTTACTCCCCGCCAAACTAACCAACCTTCTACCCTTTGTATTTCTTTATGGTGATCAATTAAGCCTAATTTGAGACTTATACAATAGCCCTGTCTTAATTAAATAACCAATTTACAGGTGATGTGTATGTCATTAGAGCAAACCCAACAATCAACTCAATCAGATCAAGGTATCTCTGCTTCTTCTTTAACTAGCATTGACTCAGAAACACCTAAAGCCATGCAAACGGTAGGTAACCTAGAGCAAGCACAACCAGTAAACCCTTTATTTGAAGAAAGCACTAATGATGTTGCTACAAATGAAGCGGTATCTGACAGTTCCTTGATTCACCTTTACGCAGATCAGCTACAAGCAACCCCAATGGGGAACTACCGTAAAAGACGCGATCCAGTTAAATTTGCAGAAACTAAAGAGTCTGTTTTAGTTCATGGAATTTTACAAAACATTGTAATTCGTGAAGCTGACGCAAATGGAGAAGCTGTATATGAAGTTGTAGCAGGTTACGGTCGTTGGCAGATTGCACAAGATATTTTAGCTGAACAGAATGTTCGCATTAAAATTCCATGTCTGAACAAAGGTAAAATTTCTGATAGTGAAGCTCTCGCAATTGCACTTGATGAAAACAACAAGCGTTCTGACGATTCCATTTCAGAACGTGCGGAACTTGCAAAAGAATACATTGGCCTTGAGGGTGGCGATATTGCTACAGCAGCATTAAAGTTAAATGTTAGCGAGTCTATTTTCCGTGAGTTATTACAACTAACCAACTGTTGCTCTGAGCTTCTTGATGCCTTAGATGCTCAAGAGTCACCTGTTAAAAAAGGTCACTGTATTGCCTTAAGTCAGGTTGACGAAAAGATTCAAAAAGATACGCTTCAAAGTATCGTTAATGACCCATCAACATACACTGTTAAATACGTTAAAGAACGCCTTAAAAACATTGAAATAAGCCTAAACAAAGCCAAATTCGATCAGACTGAATGTGGTTCTTGTCAGTTTAACTCAGGCGGTGCTTATTGCTTTATGTTCTCTGATGAAGAAGATAAGAAGTGTTCGAATCCAACTTGTTACACGACCAAGAGTAAAGAATGGTTAGAGCAAGTTAGAATGAAAGAACTAACTGAAAAATACGGTACAGTAATCGTTTCATCAATTAAGCCAGAAACGCAAGTTCGTCCAGTAGTCGCTGATTTCCTTGGCGAAAATCAACTTAAGGACTGTGCAGATTGCACAAGCTGCGTTGTTTATCTGTATGACTCGGCCAAAGAGGGCAAGTTTGGTGATGCTATGCGAAATATCTGTGTCGATTTAGATTGCCACACCAAGCTATCTAAAGCCCACAAAGATGCTATGAACCCTCCTGTTGAGAAAAAAGGCAAGTCTAATGCTTCAAAGGGTAGCGTATCATCTGAATCAGCCGAAGATACAGCAGCGATCTTGGCGAGAGCAGCAGCTAATAAGCGTCAGCCTGTTTCACCTAAAGCAGATAAAGGTACTAGCAGTGATAAAACTCAACCTTTAAACACTGAATCGTCAACAGAGAGCAATACAAACTCACAAACGAAAAGTGCGCCAAAATCAGAAGCTAAGTTATCAAAACGTATTCAGCGCACATACGCAAACATGATTCAAAAGTCTGTTACCGCTACTGTTACAGCAGATCAGAGTTTCGGATTAGCCGTTGTTGTTAAGTCGATTGATTCAAACTTACGAAAACCAAAGTTAGGTAAAGAATCAATTACGTCTTTGACCAAGAAGACACCCGAAGAACTGAACCAGTTAATTTTCTCTACCATTGGTGATTTCTGTAATCAGTTCGTGCAGCTTGACTCGGAATCAACTGATAAAAATGGCTTTAACGCTAACAAGGTACTTCGTGAATCATTTGGGTACATCATGGAAAACAACGCAGACGACCCAAGAGATTTAGCAGGGCTAGAAGAAGCTAAGAAAGCTGTGATTATTGAGAGTTGGACACCAAGCAAAGATCTACTAGAAATATTCACTACGACTCAGTTAGGGCATATCGCTGATGATTCGGGCTTTGAGCAAGCATACAACGAAATCCATAAATCAGAAACCGCATGGGCTACGTACATCAACAAGCATCGTAAAGATGAAGTTATTGCTGAAATTCTTAAAACCTCTTTCGATTGGTCAGGCTTTGCACCAAAAAATTACATCGAACTAGGCTTGTCTTACTCTGCACCACTATAGACAGCCAGAGTAGGGAATTGCCCCTACCAAACCAATTTAATTAAGACGCTACCGACCAAGCCCTAACTATCGTGTTAGGGCTTTTTTCGTTGAGGTTCTTCAACGGTCGAGTGGTTGAATATATCAAGGTAAGTTCCAGGCGATCAGTGTTCACTATCAACTTGTTTATTTTTTCACTGGTGATCAATTGCCAGCTTTTTGAGAAGTGTATCTTTTTAATTGAACTCGTTATCAACTTAATTAACAAAAGGGGTCAACTATGATCAAGTCGCTTTCCAAATTGGCGTTAGTTTCTTGCGCTCTACTTACATCCAATCAAGCTGTATCTGGTCAGCAAGCAATTGTATCAGTTGCAGACTATTCCAAATCTTCTTTCACTCTTGAAGCTCTAGATAGCCAACGCCACAAGGCGAAAGTCGCTTATAAGCTGTCTGACGATGATTCAATTGCTAGTGCAATTGAAAAGGCTCAAGCCGTATCAGATGAAATGCTTGGCAATTCAACTCAATTTGGCTATTCCACGCTAAATACTCACATCACTACAGACGTTCAAGATAACGATGTATTCGTAATTGTTGAAACCTCATTTATGCCAGTTACCGAACCATCCGAAGTTCGTAATGCAATGCTTTATTCTCAAGTGGTTCAATCAGGTAAGGCTAAACAAATGGCAATCGTCCGTTCCGTTTTGGATAACAGCTTCATTTTCTAGAGCCAAAGCAATCAATACCGCTTCACGCAACGTTGCGGTATTGATTTTATCTTGGTGATCAATTGAATGTTCATTGAGATTAGTAAAATTTTAACATCAAAGCAAAGAGGACATTTTAATGATTGCTTCAACTATCTTCGACATTCTAAAACAATCTCAACTTGACGATTGCACTGTTCAATTCAAGTTTGTTAATTCCAAGCCTACCGTTGTTGTTAAGTTCAATGTTGTTGGTGCTAAACCTACCGACTCTGAAAAGCTCCAAAAGCTCCGTCAAGCCCTGTCAGCACCATTAATGGGGCAATACGATGTTAGTCAGCTTGAAACGCTTGATGGATATATCATTGAAGATCTAGGCCATGCAGTAGAACATTTGGGTGATAGTGTTTCTGAGTTACTTAAAGAGCAGAAGAAAGCAGCTAAAGCTCCATTGAAAAAAACCAAGAAAGATGCGACCACTGGTACAGGCAAAAGCAGTGCTGAATCAGCAAGCACAGCTAAAAAACCAGAGTCTACTACCTCTAACTCTAACAGCAGCCCTCAAGCCTCAGAGGAAGTAGCACAAAGCGAAACGTCAGATATGTTTGTTGGCTTAGATATTTCAGAATTTCGTGTTTAGGAGTAAATAAATATGGCTTTACAAACATTACCACGTAAATTCAAGCTCGGTCGATTATTCCTTGATGATCCAGACCCTACAGCTTCTCTACATGATGTTAGAGGTATTCACGCAAAAGATTTTCCTGTCGTTCGTCAAACCACTGTTTTTGAGAACGATGGTGTTCCTGATGAAGTTGATGGTATGCCAGTTTTACTTTACGAGTACATCGTGCCACCTGTTAAAGTGAATGGGTAACAAGGGGAATAGAAACTATGGGTTTATCAGAACTAAACATCGATTCCCTGTTGGAACAAGCTGCCAACCTACATGGTAGGAACTCACCAAGTTCTCAAGTGTCAGTACGTGTTCAGCGAATCTTAGCGACTTCTTCAAAGACTCCCCAATACTCAATCGAGAGAGGAAATAGGCTAATATCAGCCTTTGGAAAGGTTCAGACCAAGGTGTTTGCTGCCGACCATCCATTAGTACCACCGCTAATTTAATTGATTCTCAAGCAAGGGCGACAATTTGATTGTCGCCCCTGTCATACCTGTCAATTTCACCGTGAAATTCAACCCAAAAAACGCACTTAAACCTTTGTTTTAAAAGAATAAAATGCAGGTGCAAAAAGTTGTCATTTTTTTGGAAAACTTAAAATAACATAGGTGATCAATCTCTTTGGGATTCTGGCATTTGATAACGCTAGGTGATCAGCAGCAATTGGTTTTATGTGATTAAAATGAACATAGTTTAAAACTTTGAAACAAGAGAGTTATCATGCAAGTTGTTACGTTTTCAGACCAAAATACCAATCAACAATCTCAGGCTAACAAAGCCCAAGAACCAGTAACACCTTTTGTCCTTGCTTTCTCTAACGTAGGCATTATGCGTTGCCCTGTAGATTCAGATGGTAATGTCTTAGATGGTCAGTGGCTAAATGAAAATCAGTTAATCGAATCTCTAAATGAATCATTGGAGATCTCAAAACTGGTGAACTCCATGAATAAAGATTTATCTACTTCGTCAGCAGCAATGCCAACTACACGTAGATTGTTCGATGATCGTTTGCTGTTTGAAAATGATGATGCGGTTGTATGGTTTTCGAGTGCCAATCGAGTTCTACCCCAATATTATTCGGGTGAGAACTTTTCTCGTATCCCTCACCCTCAGTTGGTTTTCTTTGCGTCTAAGAAGATTAATCGAATGTCCGTTGTTGCTACTAATTCAAAGCTACGCCCTGATCTGTCTACTCCTATTTATCACGCCCCTTTAGCAAATATTTATGACGACACTCATTTATGTCAAGGTTCTGCTCACTTACCACCTCAGCGAAATTCAAGCACGATCATTGAAATGGAAGATACGTTGTTGAAGTCACGTTACTCTGGTTTCAAGTTGAACTCCATCAAAGGTTGTAATGGTCACGCAGAGTGCGTTCGCTTCTACAAAGATATTGATGGTGATAAAGAGTTCCCTGTAGATAGATTGGTGACATACAGAGAGGGAATGACTCTTGAACTATGGGTAGAGTCTCAATTTAAAGCAATCGGTGGTAGTTGGTAATGATTGGATTCAAACCATTTAACTTGAACAAACTTCCTACCTTCACGGAAAGAATGGAAGACTTCATTCTTACAGAGAAACTTGTAAGACGTAACAACAATAGGAAAACAAATTTTGCTGATTTTTCAGACAAGATAGACCCATCTACTCAGGGCGGTAAGGGGCAAACAGCTTTCATTGCAAATTTAGCGTTAAATGGTTTTGGTTGTCACACGAATTTAGTTGATGCTAAAAACATTGACCCAACGATCAGTAAAATGGACAACTCTCGCTTCCTATTAGCCATGTACGAGAACGTTTCTAAAACTTTTGAGCGTAAGTACGTCAAAAGATATAAAGAGCTATTAGAGCCGCTTAGAGAAGCTCATTTACCCATTTTTAATGACCTATGTTCAAAACCTCTATCCAGCGTTATCTCTACAAGTTTTGATTTTTTCAATCAATCATCGTTTTGCTCAATGGACTCTAAGGTTGATTCCTTGGGAGTCATTATCGGTGGTGATGGAGGTTACACCTATACTAGATTTGATTTGCGTACTCTTTCATCAGATTTTGGTTTCTGGCTCAGTCACTTCATCGATCAATTAAGCATTGCAGGAGTTGGGTTTAATACACCATCGAAACTCTTTGATACCTCAGAATTATCTTTGCTAGATGATTATCTACCTGAAATCGAAGATAGGAATGTTATTTTCAACCCAAGGTTACTTGAGCTTGCGACCTCAGTTCTTGAGCAGATGGAATCTGATGAAGAAAGATATGATTTTATTAGCAGTGCTTTCATTAATTGTTTGCAGTTCAAAACTGAGTTTGATGGGAACAAACAGGAGATAGTAGAGTGGTTTAGTCATGCACTAAACAATACCATTGAATACATCGAATCTGACTTAGATATGTTGATCGGTGGAGTAGAGTTGTGCAAGTCTATCTCTGAATATTATAACGTTGATCCAGAACTAGATATCTTACGCTCTGGTTTCGATGTAATGCCAAACATATCTGGTTTACCTAACCTGTCAGGCAAGTGTGTTACAAGCAATTTAAAGGCAATTCTCAAGTGTGCGCCAAAAGCAACTACAACAGTTGAGGCATCCATCTTAGAGTGTTTTAAAGGTACTCTAGAATTAGCCTCTGAAACCCATTTTTCTGATATTAAATCTGACGAGTTAAGCACTAGAGAGGGGCGTTTCATCCACACTGATCTGACAGGCCGAGAAGGTAGCATCAATGACTTGATTGCTAACTATGAGACTCAAACGCTCATGCAAATTAATATGGGTTCTTTCACTGGTGTTGAAGAGTTTGACCATAATGATTTATCAAATATCATTGAATCTGAAGCATTGAGTGCCGCGCTGTTAAATGCACTATTCTGCCTTATGAATAAAACAGACGATCATATCTCTAACGTCTTTTAAATCTGCCTATTTAAACCTGTCAATTTCACCGTGAAATTTCCACTCCAAAAACGCCACAAACCCAAGCCACACAACGCTTTAGAGCTGTTGCAAAACATGGTCATTTTTTTGGAAAACGGATAGGTGGTTCTAGTCAAATCCGAAGTTTTCTAGCGATCTGATTTGACTTGAAAATCAAAATATTCGGTATTTGGGTACACTGGCGATCAGCCTAAAGTCATTTGAGATAATTACTATTTCCATAAAGGTTACAACTATTGAGAATAGACAAATGACAATTTTTAGACCATTCAATTTATCATCTAAGATTGCTCGACATACAGAAGAAATAGCCAAATCTATTGAAACGGAAAGAGCTTTAAGAAAACAGTTTGAAGAAGTTTCAGTAATCAATTTTATATATGATGGTAATGTTCAGCAATTCAAATTCTTGATGCAAATTGCTAACTCAAATCTTTGTAATCGCCATTCGTTAGTTGACTCTGCACCTAAATTTCTTACATCCAATGACCCTCTTGTAATCTCTCGATATGGAAAAGCAATCACTCATGCTGTACGTAACGGCATCCATAGTCTAGAGCGGAGTGTTAACTCTGATTTGCTCGAACCATCAATATTCTCTCAAGATAAGAACTTGAAGTTATCAGGAGCGTTACGTTACGTCTTGGACATTTCAATTGGTACTGATGTAGTTCAGCCAAACTCTTTGATTGCGACTGATTTTTTCGGAGCACGCTTTTCAAATGCTGTCGGTTCTTACTTCTGGAATGATCAACTAAGTGTTGAAATGAGAAAATGGGTTGGTGCATTAGTTCAATCACTTTGCGGTTATGGGATAGGACACATGGGCTTAGATGATACCTGTGATATGTATCATAGTTGGTATGTAGAAGAATTTTATTCAGTCTACTCAAGACTATTAGAGCTAAACTACAGCCTACTCTCGCCACTCTTTGAGTATATGGATTCGTTACAAGATAAACTTGAATTTTCATTGGACAAATTCGCTAAATTACATAGCCAAGCCTTAGTAGCATCAGTAATCCCGAGTCACGTACAAATATCAGAAAACGGTGAATACAATCCTGTTACATCGGATCAACGATATGACCTTTCGTTTAGAAAAATAAAGCAACTGAGAAAAGCTCATGCCACTAAGTTCGCTAATAACTTAAAACTTAATTTCGGTGATAATTTTGATACATACTTATCAATGATAGAAGACGTCAGATTCCGCAAATGTGTAGAAGAAGAATCAAGTTTGTATTTTGAGATTAGTGAAAAGTACAGTTTCGATCACAAGTTCCATATGAATAAAACTTTGCTTTTCCTGTTGAACGAGTTACCTAAACCATCTACCGAACATGATAAAAAAGTTTTTGAGTATGTTACCAAGGTGCTACCAAAGGCCGTGAATCATTTGGGGTCTGAGACAGTTGGGAGTGGGGCGTTCGATTGTAACGAACAACACGTAATGCAGACCGTAGCTTTTGGTTCAATACAAAGTGAATTCGAGTCAGAGTTGTGCATGGTTTTTCAAGGTCATACCGAAATGTTACACGAAGAAGAAGAACCTTACTCTTATGTTAGAGATCCCAAGCAACTGGAGTTAATACTGCGAGAGCATTTCGTATGTAATGCGATCCTTACAAGTATTGCTCGGTTAGCAAGTTCAAGAGGTCTTGAATCTTTCTGGTAAGTATTAAAAGTTTCCTGGTGATCAGCAAGAGTCGATTTCAACTAAGTAAAATCAACTTATAAGCAAATCTAACTTTAAAGGTGGAGTTCCAAATGAATACAAAACTAAAAGCACCTCAAGGATTTTCTGGTATCAATCGACATACCAAGGTCGCTCTCGTTGGCGCAGGTGGTACTGGCTCGGCAATGGCAGCTCGACTTCTAAAGCTCCATCAAAGTCTTGTTGCAGTGGGCGATTATGGCTTGGAAGTGACTGTCTATGACCCGAAAACAGTTACAGAAACTAATGTCATTCGCCAACATTTTTGGAGTGAAAGCGATATTGGATTTCCAAAGGCAAGTTTACTTGTAAATCGATACAACCAGTTCGGAGGTATGAACTGGCAATACGTTGTTGGCAAGTTCAATGTTAACACTTTAAAAGGGTTGCCCGACCTAATCATTACGACTGTAGATTCAGCAAAAGCCCGATTGGAGATTGGAAAACATCTGTCCACCCTATCTAGCTACCACGTTAACGATAAGCTTTGGTTGGATTTAGGGAATGGCAGCAACGGAGGTAATGCTTACATAGGTTCACAATATGCACATAGTGGGTCAGGTGACGCACCAAGCCCATATCAATTATTTAAACAAGATTGGGAAGAAATTGATGATTCAAAAATATCGGAGCCAAGCTGCTCTGCTCGAGAAGCCCTGCTCAAGCAAAATTTGGGCGTTAATGATGCACTCGCATCTATGGCACTGTTTCGCATCCTTGCACCATTGATGCTGAAAGGTGAAATAGAGATCTCTGGATTTTTCCTTGATTCAATTAGTGGTGAAATGACTATACCTTTTGGAGAAAACTCATGGGCAATTTATGGCTATGTAGATTCAAAAGTAGATACGGCTGCGTAGGGTGAACAGTATGAAAACAAGATTTGGGAGTCGTCCCACATAAAGCGAGTTTGCTCTAAGCGGATTCGCTTGGAGTAAACAAATGACCACTTTTACCACTTTATTTGATTGGTTCGGTGGAGACTGGACTACTGTATTTGTCGTAGCTGTATTTTTACGTTTGCGCGTTACTTTAGTAGTTAATCGTACTGGAACTGATCGCACTTGGAGCGTTCGCTTAACTTTTTAATTCTATAAGGATACACCATGAATAAGAACAGAGAACGACAACTAGAAGCAGCATTGCTTCAAATGGTAACTGAAACAAAGAATGGTGGCACACCGTCTGTGACTACCATTCGTTCGGCAGAGATTTTGTTGTCAAAGACTCAAGATGAAACCATCGAAACTGCAATGTTTGATAATGCTATTTCGCACCTAAAACATAAGAAATTCTTAGTTTCTTGTTTAGCTGAGGCTTATATTCACCAATTTTACTCAACTGAACTTTCTAAGAGTCAGTTCACAGCTAAACTGATTGAAAACAATAATGTCACCATGTGCGATGTGAATATAGAGTATGCTGATTATGGTCTAGCAAAAGTTTTTCGTTTTGAAAATGACCAGTCTGTAATCGTAGAACTCGGTGTCAAAGGTAAACTCATTGCCTTACACAACCTTGAAGAACTGCAAGAAAACCTTAAATCACCATACATTGAATTACTGCTCAATTGTAAAAGTAGCCCATTCCTATCAAAGAGTGAGAGCATTTTTTCATAGGTTAATTTAGGGTAAAGCTGATGATATGGCGTAGAAGAAAGATTGAGCGAGTCTCTGGCAACCAAACCTCGGACTCGCCTAAAACGCTATATGTTTAGAGTGATCGTTATAGCCCACTACTAATTTTGTAAGTGTTTAGTACACTTAGGAACTACCACTAAAACCAAACTTGCAGACCAAAAAAATCTACTCAATTCACTTTCAACGGTAATGATCATAATATAATTCTTCACATCCGTAATTTCAAGATAAAATCTACTTTGCAAACCATTTCAACAGATTCTAGAAATCTCAATCATTGCTCCATTTGTATCCCCTTTAGCATCTACACAGGTGATCAGTAGGTAGTGGTTTGAACAATTTAAAATGGCATTAGTTGTTCTAATCTCTGTCAAAGTTGGTGACTCTATGCACTTAAAATTTAACTCTGCTAAACACCTCTGTTTCTACTTATCCCATCCTTGCAGCATGACAAAAGTCGCTCGTGGTAGTGATGGTTCAAAACATTGTGACAAAATTCTAATTGGTGCTAACGAAAACGGTGTAGCAATTATCGGGCAGAGAGATAATCAAAGCTACGAGCGTATTATTCCTACTTCCGAGTTCTCATTAATTCAAAGTGGTGCAATCGCAGTTGAATCAACAAAGCTATTAGGGGTGATGCGAACTTTTGGTGATCAGTCGGTAGAATTAATTTTAAAGGAGAACGAACGCCCTTCAAACTCTAAAGAGAATAAACCATCCTACAAACTACAAGTTAAATCAGGCCGTTCACGTATTCATATCAACGAAGTTGTTGAAGCGAATGAAGTACCAAGAAGCAACGTAGCTCTAAAAGATGCAAAATCATTTCATTTTAGCCTCAATTTGCTCAAGGAAATGATCCAATCTGTTAAACCTTGTCTGACTGAAGATTGTTCTCAAGCAAATATGCGTTGTCTCCAACTAAAGGTCAGTTCTGACACTATATCAGCTTCTACCGTTGATGGTTTAAGGTTGGCAATAGCTAAAGCGAAATTAGCACAACCATATGACGGTGAACTAATCGCTTTAATTCCTACAAGAGTGGTTGATATGATCCTTTCGCTTACTGCTGAAATGGATGATTGCGTCATATCTATTGCAAAGTCAGCTATGGCAATCACAGTGGGGTCATTAAAATTCCAATCATCACTAGTGGACGTTAGATATCCAGATCTGAACAAAGTAATGCCAAGTGAAACCTTGGGATTTGCTGTAGTCCAAGCTAAACCATTTATAGAAGTATTGGAAAGGGCTAAAATTGCCGTTGATATTAGTACCTCAGCTAATAATAACATTCCAAGTCGAATTGTAATTAACTTCAATACTGACGGTAACTTGCACTGTGAATCTTTCAAAAACGCCAATCTAATTACAGAAGAAGACTTTCTATCAGAGAAAATACAACTAAAAAGCTCTGAATCACTCGTTACAGCGTTTGATTATACTTTCCTACAACAAGCTATTAATTCAATGAAAAGCTCTATGGTGAGCCTTACGCTTGCGAAAAACAATCATGGCAATGAGAGTGATCCTGCTATGGTACTTATTACTCCATTAGATCAAGCTAAACCATTCACTTTAATGTCTCTTATCATGCCTCAACGCACGTAGGCTCTTAATATGCCTCGGAAGAACCATTGCTTTACCTCTAGTAAAGCAATGGTTCTTCTGAGGATCACCCGAAGGCTATGGCATGAGGGAGAAATCTCTTCATATAGATCAATTATCTATAATACTTATAGATAATTATAAGCAGGTCATTTTTCAATCACACTTTTGTCTATCTAGACAAAAGTTCGATACTTTTTGTCTACTAAGACAAAACTTTTGTCCTTTCTGATCATACTTTTGTCCTACTACCAAAAATTTACATTGAAACTTTTGGGATCTTTTTGAATTTGAATGATCCTTTTGTCTATCTCTGTTCACGCTGGCGATCAGCAAATTAGGGTTGGCTGTTCATTTCGTGATCAGTAATTATTGTCTGGAGTAGGTCTGAATAGTCCAAGCTCTTGATTTGTCTCGGGGCTGTCTGACTCTATGTGCTTCACCTCAATTCCACCACCTTTGTTTCGATCATTACGTTTTGAGATCATTTTCTTTAACTTTTTGTCTGTCACTACTTCTTGTTGTTGTATCAGTATGTTTGGATCAGTTTCAAAAAGAGGTTTTTCTACCGAACTTTCATACGAATCGTTCGCAGTGATACTCTCAACTTGGCTTGAAGCACTTTCTTTATCATGACGATCAGTGTCATTTTGATTATCTGTAATCTCGAATGATTCAGTTTCTCTCTGTTGAACGGGTTGCGTAGATGAAATGCTTGGTTCTGCTTCTGATGCAGCAGGGTGATCATCATTCCTACCAATATCAGGATTTATAAATAGCTGAAGTTCATTGTGTTTAAAGGTGATCGGATTCGATTCCTTTATTTTTTTGTGCCTTGGTACAAAGTTATCTTTCGAGTGCCATAATTTGCATTCAAGTTCGCTGTCTCCGTAGAACAATGCCAAGTGATACTTAGAAGTTGCTTGAGTTGACGTAAGGCCGCTACCCCCTGTGGCATTAAGGAAGACTTTTGTCGATTGGTTGCGATCAGCTTGCAGCTTAGTAATGTGATGGCTTAATAAAATCGCCACATCCGCATTCTCAGCCACTGCATCAAGCGCAGTTTCAAGTAGTTTGTCTTCTTCTACCTCGCGGCAATTCCCCATGACTTTTCTTGCCGTGTCGATGATAATCAAGTCGTAACCAGAAGCTTCTTCTATTAATTCATTAACTTGCTGTGTGCTAATTGGGTCGTGTAAAGTTCTCGAGATCAGGGCATTAGGTAATACAGACAGACTCAAGTTCTCAGCCAGTAGTTCCATTTCTCTATCACCGAAGTATCCCTGAAATTGCGTTTGGACACTGGCCCGGCTCATAAAACCTTCAATCCGGTCTTCCTGACAAATGAACAGCACTTTTTGCGGACTAGCTTTTTTGGTATCAATAAGGCCTACGAGTGGTTTCGCAGTAGATACCTCATAAGCCAGAGATTGTAGAAAGTAAGATTTACCAATGTTTGGTGGCCCATAGATCATGCCTGTTTTCTTCCGAGAAAGGCCTGGTAGCACAAAGTTTGCCTCTAGCTGTTTTGTGTATTGTTCTATGTTGTCACGCGTAAAAGGCACGATTTTCATCTTTGATGATCGAGATATATACATTTTTTTCTACAAGTCGTTTTTAGGGTTCGTGAATAAAGTTTGTGAATCATTCACTGGTGCGTACTGTATCTTGTGCTTGAAAGGACTTACTTGAACAAAGTAATACCCAGTCAGCTCCCTCAACTTAGCTGCAAATCCATCTTTTAGAGCTTCTTCTGTTAGAGCTTTCTTCAGTTTGTATTTCCTTTTTGTCTCCGTATTGGGGTTCTCTTCAAAGCCAATAATTTTGACCTTGTTATCCATATACTTTTGAATCACTTTATTTAGGTCATAGCCAGCAAAGAAACCATCTGCATTGGACTCTAGGTATTTCATAAAATCTACTCGGTTCGCTTTGTTCTTAAGGCCGATATAGCGCTGCATTAAAATATCACGAGGGATAGATGCATCTCTTGCTAACGAATCGTGATAAGCACGCGAGATCCCAATGATTATGTGCGTTTTAGTTTTTGGCGATATGTTCTTACGGTTTTGACAATTATTTAAATCGCAGAACGCTATAATTTGGTCATCAAGGAGATCAATGTCGATGGCTTTATCCATATCGAAATAGTCACTTGTGCTCGGAGTTATGCGAAACTTAGTATTAGTTAGACGTTGCAAGGCCTCAAGTGTCTTATTCTTGTTCGAAAGACAAGTACGTTGACCTTGAAGGCGTGTTATCTCTGCTAAGTTTACAAAGATGTATTGGTACTTTCTGCGAAACATCGAGTTGTCATCGAGGTTGCTGTAGGTACCTTTAACGTTTAACGATAAGTTTTCGAATGGGATGCACTGTGGTAGATGTGTTTTCTTGTATGCATCATCACGATCGTCTGATTCTGATGTGGCTTTCTTCTTCTCGCGCTTTTGAACGAAGTCTTCCCATCCCCACAAAACGTCACGAAGAGTCTTGTGGTTTATGGTGTCTTTATCAATTGGTTCGCCATAAGCAATACAAGCATCAAGAATGTGACGATCATCTGTAGTCGGAATGCTATTGAAGATACCCATCTTGAGTTTTGTGTAATGTGCTTCTCCACCATCCCAGTATTTCGAACCATCTACCCAGTACGGTTTCTCTACTATAGTCTCGGCCCAGGGCTTATGACCTGTGGCGATTAAACCAATGTCTTCTGGTGTAAGGTTTAGAACAAGATTTCCATCAACACTAATAGTATGTTTATGCGTCAGGAACGCGACATCAAAAAGAGTGCTTGATATTTTCTTTTGAGGGTTTTTTTGTTTAAAGTCTGAAGCTGACACACCTTGGTAGCCTGATTCGTTGTCTACCGTTTCTGCCTGCCCAGAACTTGATCGTTGATCGATCTCTTTCACTTTGTTATATTCCTTGGCTCTTAGCACTTAGTATCATTTCTAAGTCGTCACTACTAAAAAACATCTTGTTGTTGAAGCATCTCTTGATGCCGATTTGCTGTGCTTTGGTTTTACACACCAAAAATAGCATCTCTCCAGCCAACTCAAAATCTTTGATATAGATTTTGGGTGCTTTTGTGTACCCGCTACCTTTTAGATATAGATTTTGGGTACTTTTCTTCTTTATGTAAAGTTCTTTGATGTGGATTTTGGCTTACACCCCAAATTCTACATCTATTCCCTGCCCGATAGAACTAGAATCTGTCTACTTCCTCAATCAAGCTTGTTAAGTATATTTCACAGTAGGCGGTATATTTAGAAGTGGACAAATTTGATATCAATTTTGTCTTTCTTCCCAAAAATGATATCAATTTTGTCTAGTTTTTCAATCTTCCAAACCAAGCGGCTTTATTTTGTTTTGATATAACTTTTGGGTAGTTTGTATGAGAGCCGGACAAAAATGATATCAAATTTGTCCGGCTACCCAAAAGTGATATCATTTTTGTCTAGTTTTTTATGCTCACTTAAAGGGTCGAACTTTTGTCCACTTTTACAGTTTTGCAGCAATCAAACCAGACAAAGGTTATATCAAGATCGAAAACCCAAATGGACTAGGTTTGTCAGAATGCTGGACAGTTTTTCTATCATTTGCGTAGGGTGAGAGATTTATGCGGAAAGAAGAAGAGTGTCGCGCACACTTTTTGATAATTTTAAGGAAATAGTGCGCAAATTGGTTTACAAGGGCGCAGAAAGCTCATATAGTTTTGTTCAGTTACCCTAAACAACGAATTTGTAAGGCATTTCTATGATGGAACCCAATACTATGACTGAAGGGCGTTTTGCACTTAAGCAGGCGGCTACAAACATCAAATCAAACTCTATTGATCTTCGTGACTACATTAATGGTCGAGTGAAAGTTAATAAGTCTGCATTTGATGGTCTAGAAACAGAAGTTGACCCACTTGTTCAATCTCACTCTTACAAAACATCTGAAGTTAAGGACATGCTGTACCATCATCTTACAGCAGATGAACGTAAAAATTTCTCTAAAGTGATCAAGAAGTTTGAAGAAGAAGGTTTCATCGAGCCACGTATTGTCAACGGCAGTATGAAGCAAGTGACATTCGAATCAGTTATTAAGCTTCGTCATCATTACGGAATGAGAAGTTGGGGTCAAGATCATCATTGTACAGTTGTCGGCATGGCAAACCAGAAGGGTGGTACCGGGAAAACCACATCGGCTACAAACTTTTCAGTTGGTTTGGCAAGTGACATCTCAAAAGATGCGAAGGTTCTGTTCATCGACTTAGACCCTCAAGGTAGTGGCGGTGTTTCTACCATGAATCAACGTGACTTTGATGAAGACACACCTGTTGTTACGATGGTTGATATCGTGCTACATGTGCTTGAAAAGGGTCACGGTGAAAAGATAGATTATTTGGGCAGTTCAACCAACTCTCTTGGCAATGAGTATGCTGATAATGAACTACCAATTAATACAGTGTCAGCGTTACTTGAGCATGGCGCTACGCTAGATGAGATTATCGAAGCAGTATTAATGAACTCGCATATCGGTAATCTAAAGGTTCTTCCAGCGTTCCCGCAGGATGGCCGCTTTTCTAAGATGTTCTACAATCTAACATTAGAACAGCGCCTAGAATTAACGCGCATTTTCAGCGATGTAATTATGCCTATCTTGAAGTCTAAGTTTGACTTCATTGTGTTTGATGTGCCACCAGCAGATCTGCCGATTAACTGGCTTTTACTTGATGTGGTTGAGGTGCTGATTGCTCCATTTACTCCAAACTACCTTGATTATATTTCAACGCGTGACTTCTTAGTTTCTGCCGATACTCGAATCGACCATCTTCATAGTGGAGGCAAAAACCTACTATCTTTCTATGTATTGCCTGTAAATTATAATAAAGACAACCGGATTCAAGATCATATTATTAAATTGGCTAATAAAGATTTCGGTGCTGCGATGTCCAAAAAACGCATTTATCAGAACCCATTGTTCACAGAGGCGTCTTCTAAAGAATGTACTATTTTTGACTTACGTCCGTTGTCAGACTCTGAAACAGGTTCAACAATTGGTAAGCGAGCGCTAGATAACATGCAAGAAGTCATTGATGACTTCGTTGATACGATAACGCGTTTCAAAGTTAAGATGGATGATGAGGTTTAACTATGTCTAATAATCAAGGTAATAAAGTGGATGTACTCTCTCCAGGCGCTGGTCAGCCTAACACTCGCATTGTAGGCGCTACTAGCGGAAATGGTGTTGCTGCTTTATTGGCAAAAAAGGCAAAAAGCAATGATAAATTAGATCCAGAACAAAAAGCCCAAGCGATCACCGAAAGTGCTTCCTCTTCGAAAGATTCAGTGAATATTCCGGCAGGGGATGTCGAGCTTAAGTTCGTGTTAGAGGTTATCCCAGCAGCAGATATTAGAGATCGTACATTTGTTGATACTAAATCGAATGGCCGTGAGAAGGAGCTCGTTAACTCACACAATGTTAATGCGCTTACAAAAGCCATTCGCAAACGTACCCAACTTATGCCTGCTTATGGTGTACGAAATTCTGATGGTCTTATTGAGATTCTGGATGGCCAACGTCGTTCTCTTGCTTGTTACGAAGCCGGAAAAGACTTCTCTATTTATGTCTGTGATAGCGAGTTAGATGCAAAGCTCAAGCGCGAACTTGCTAAAGAGCTACAAACAGCTAAAGAGATCTCGCTTTATGATATGGGTATTGAAGTTAACTACCATCGCATGAATTCAGGTGAAGACGGCGAAGAACTTTTAGGCAGACAGATTGCTCTTATCATGGGTATCAGCGAATCTGCAGTTTCACGCGCTAATAAGGCATTTAGAACACCAATGCAGATCTTAAAGGGGTTCTACGACTACAACCTGCTTCAAGTTACTGATTACGATGGTATTAACAAATTCGTTTCCGCTTTTGATCATAAAGTGAAACTTTCTGTTCTAGAGTCAATTGATACCTACGTAAATACGAAGAATCGATCCAAGTTTCACGTTGTATTTAAAGAATATATTGAAAACTCTCAACTTGATGTGTCAATGGTGTTTGAGCATTTTGAGGGTACTTATGCGAAGCATGATGAAGTACCCATGTACGAAATTTTGTTCGCAATGATGTGCTTGGAGTTTTACACCAACCAGCCTGATGTTATTGACGATAATCTAGCAGAAGAAGTTGAAGACGAATCAAAAACTACCGTTGCAGAACTTCATAGCCTTCAAACGGCAAGTCTTGTTAAGGGGTGTAAGAAATTAGCCGCTGAATGCGATAAGCGTCAGAAAAGTATTGGTGTTAAAAAGGTTAACTACATTGAAGAAGCCGGTGCAAAAGAATGGAACACTTCAAGTTCTAACCGTCGATTCAAATTGACTGGTGAATTTAAAGTTGACCCTAAGACGGCCAATTCTAAAACTGTAAAAGGCGGAGGTTCTATTCAGCTAGGTAACGTACCTCAAGAACTCTATGAAGAGGTAAGTCAAGCTGTCGCACAGATTCTAAACAGTCACATTCAAAAGACTGAAAACAAATAGTTATCCAATCAATTCTAATATAGCCCTGCAAAATTGCGGGGCTTTTATCTAATGGTTCAAAAATGAGTTTTAATAGTTAAAATACTTGCGAGGAATAGCGTTTATATATAACGCTTGTTACTTACTTGATGGTTGCAATACAAGTGAGTTAGCATCGCTACTAAATCTCCCGCATCTAACTTTGTTGAACTTCGAGAAAACAGAGAAACACCTTTTTACGTTGCTTCACGAGCCCACTATATGTATCGCATATTCTATGAAAGCCATTTTTTGGGGCAGTTGACCTCGGATGATATGGCTTTCATTGGTGCTTCTGTTGTTAGGCCAACTAAAGGACTGCAGTTCATGACGGGCTTAGAAGTGTCACAGAAACTCTCAGAGTTGTTTGACTTGTGTGGCCGTGTAGATCCAGAAGTTGAAAGGAATGAGTTGAACAGCATTCAATCAGGGCTAGTTACACATTCGACATATGACCCTGAGATAGCAGATCTAGGTACCGGTTCGTCTAACGCCATGCCTCCGGTGTACCGATTAACTGGTCCAAACTTGATAGATAAACTTGTCAAGTTAACCGACATTAACGGCATATATGGATTATCTCTAACGATAAATGAGCCCTTGGAAGCGTTGATTTAGTTCAAATAGCATAACCTACAAAGATATGACCTTATCCTGTGCGCCGTATCAGACGACCTGGCTCCTTTCGAAGATTTTCTAATGAAGGCCACAATGATTAATTGAGAATCAAATATAATTTCTTAAGATTCTGCAACTTAAGTAAGGTATGATGTTTGCTATCAGTATGGTTACCTACTCTGTATTGATGTTGTGTTTGCATCTGTGCTTATACCTCACATTTGCTTTTACTAAGCGCGTATCTTTCATTCGGCTTAGTTCTTAGTATTCATTTCCGCTTTTTATACAGCCCAAGGTGCATCATTGTGTCTTGGGTTTTTCTTTATGTATCAACTTTTGTATCTACTATCGGTTTGTTATCTACAGTGGCGATCAGTAACATTTGGTTTGTGCTTGATATCCTATCGTCGTTATCACGAAATTAAGGATCAAAAAATGCTAAATACCATTCGCTCTCCATTGCAAACTTACCCTGACGCCGCAGAATCATTGTCAGCTCAAATTCGCCCGGTTCCTACTATTGAACGAATGTTTGAAGAAGCTATCCAGACTTTTGATCCAAACATGATGGTTGCTGTGTCGCTTATCATCGATACCCCTAACTACTGCAGCGTTCAGTATAATGGGTTTAAATCAGGTGCTGATTATGATGCTTATACCAAAGCTTTCCTAACTATGGACGCACCGTTCCTACGAAAAACTGGGGTCAGTGATACGGTTTGCGATTTATTTTTTGATGAGACAGCCGGCGTTCCTAA
Source organism: Vibrio sp. 10N.239.312.D08 (assembly GCF_041466145.1). NCBI lineage: Bacteria > Pseudomonadati > Pseudomonadota > Gammaproteobacteria > Vibrionales > Vibrionaceae > Vibrio > Vibrio sp. 10N.239.312.D08. The sequence continues at coordinate 104,363 of NZ_JBFSSD010000001.1, forward strand.
CTCTTTGTATGGCCAATCGAGCCTTCATATCCACCCTAATCAAATTATGATACGGGTATCAGCCCACCAGCTACTTCCGATTTATGAATCGTTTGCAGCTGCGCTTGGTGAACGTTTGAAGTTTGTCGATATTCAGAACATCACTTTCGCCATCCCAGAAGGCGGTGAACAAGAGGCATTTGTACGTCATAAGGGTAAGATGCTAAATACTATCTACTCAGGCTTGAAAACGAACAAGAAAACGCAGTACGTAGATCCATCTTGGTTCCAGTTCCGTCTCTACTCGAATTTAAATGTAAGCCCAACTCGTAAGCCTACGGATCTTGAAAGTTCAATTCTTGGAAAACTCGATTCATACTTCAATGCCTTGTTAAACACAGTCCTCGATTCCGCACTTGTTGTCTGTTATGACAATGGGACGGACAAGAAAGGTTATCGATTGGTTCTCAAAACTGAGTTTAATAAGTTGGCACCAGAGGTGCGCAAATCGAGCATGGTTGAATCAAGTTACCTTATTGAGCATTTTGTATAGCGCGAACTCAATAAAGTTAAGGACCCTACAAATGAATAACAATGAATCCCAAACCACATTGCGTGGCTCTATGGAAGACGAGTATGACATCTATCTTACGAACTGTACGGACGAGCACGGACTAGACATCACATCCGGAGAGGTCGGTTATCGGAAACCACCAAAGACCTTTCAAGAATGGTTAAACTCATAAAGAACAAAAAAGTAGCGAAGCGACCACGATGGTCGCTTTTTTGTCTCTCAATCGCGCAGAAACGTAACCTATTCGTGATAGAAAGAGGTGATCAGCAGGAATCTAATTGAGACTTGTAAACTGTAGGCAACACAGTGAAATGGAGCCTACCCATGCTATTTAAGACACTCTTATCTGACGCGGAATCTAACGGTGGTTTAGTGATTTCTGACGATTTACTACCGGTTATCGAGAATGCATTATCTACCCCTACAATTAGTTCGATCAGTTCTGAAGACGAGTACCGCGAAGCTATGCGTATTCGTGATGACCTGATCTCTTCAGGCTTGTATTTACTACAAATCAAACACCCATTGCAGAAGGAGGTCAAAGCAAAAGAGGAGAGTTATTCATCTGCTATCACTAGCTTTAATAACAAGCTCCTTATCACTAACGTTGAGGCTAAGCGATTAGCGCGATACTTGGCTTGGCCAACTGTATTTACAAGTAAAGTCGATCACATTCAAATGTTAATTGATGCAGTAAAATACGGTGTTCTTCGAAAATTGGTTACTAAAGAAGACGGTCTAACTTCCACACGGCTTTTTGTTTATGGGCTTAAGTATAAAGTTGGAGACAATTCTTTTTCAGTTTGCAGCCGCGGTCGAGAGCATCGTTGCTACTTAGACACTATTGGTCGCCAAGCGATCCCTGTCACTGTGCCTGATGGCGATTTAGAAAACTTCCTCGTTCGACATGAAAGTATGCTATCTGACGTCCCAGATCTAGACCTATCACTGGATTACATTACCGGTATGGGTAACCGAAAGGGTTTAATCAAAACTGTTCCGTTTGGCAGTGCTGATCAATTGGTGATTGCCAACCTGTACGACAAGGTATCTATAACCAAGCGCGCCCTAAAGCTGCAAGCTGCTTAATCGGCAATAAAGCTCAGTCTGTATGGCTGAGCTATCAATAATGCTAGTTTGTATTGGTGATCAGTTGGTCGCCATTTAATGACAATAAAATTCTTCCAACGAAGGCTTCTATTAACGTCAGTTTATTATGAAGCTAAGCGACCCCAAATAAAGGAATTTAAACAATGCTAACCTCTGTAAGCCCAACTAACTTCGCTAAACTTGTTGATGATGGCATCGTTGAGATCGCTGATGGTAAACAACGAATTTGTGTTGAGATTTCTCTCAACGGTTATGCAGTTGTGAATCTAATCAACCATCCGTCTAGTGTTGATATCTTCTTGAACGAAAAAGGGCAGCTCCAGGTTGTAAAGAATGCCAGGAGCGCTCGGGCATTAAATGCGGCGATGGAAATGAACCGTTCAATGGAAGTTGATTCTGGTTTTGACTGGGAACATGCCGAAGAGATTGTAGCTATGGTCCGTTCAATTGAAGCGCACGTTCTTACTCAATTGACGACTACAAATGAGTTTCTATCATCATTTTCGGAAGAGGACGAATGGGACTCTGGTAATGTAGTCAACTTCATTACTACTTTCATTAATGAAGCTAAGTACCTACTTTGATGAACTGATTACACATTTTAGGTGCTTGGTGATCAGCTGATTTTTGTTTGAGGTGTTTATTGTCAACAATAACGCCAATCTAACTAGCGGCGTTTTATCTGCTTAACACCACCAAGAGGTTATTATGTATAGTTCCCTTCAAAAACAAGCTGCAGAGAACGCGACGGACTGTTTCCGCAGTAGAGTATCTTTTCTTCAGAACAAAAATTCAGACGCCTTTTCTAACTTGAGTCGTGATAATACAAGCCTTTACTTGGAGGGATTATTCAAGTCGGCGTTCTATACCACCAGCATCATTGAAACCCTAGATGCAGTAGTAGCTACCGATCAACAGTGTGATTTGCAGTCGGTAATTTTTGAATTAACGTGCTCGATCATTGAGTCTGATTCTGACTTGTTAGATGAGTTTGAGTCTTATGTAGAGCGAGCTACAGAGATTGAAATGGCTGCGTTCTGTGCCGCGATTCATTTTGTCGCGTATCACAAAGCGAATAAGACCAAAACCGTTGATCTGCTATCCCAGTTAGACGACCTATATGTGAACTGTTCATATATAGCTACCATTGAAGATTGCTTGAATAAAAAGTATGGCGTTAACGTCACGGATGGCTCGGTCGGTATTACACCGAACAAGTTAGACAAATTCCATGAGACTTCTACTTTTCAGATCTCTGAGGGTAGGGTTAGTGACAGCAATACTGTCTATATCAAGCTGTTCGATTAACGCACCAACCTGATACATTTTAGTCAGCCTTGGCTTAGACCAATGTATTGAGATATGGTCTTTTAAGTATGCGATTTCGTTACGTATTACACTCTGAGTGTCCTTGTCTACGAAGATAATTAGGCGAGGAGGTTAATTTAATATCTGTCCAATAACTTTTTGTAGGAGGAAACGTGTCAGCGTATGCTCTAATTGGAGGCGGTATAGCGTTAGGGGTCATGGCTCTGTACCTCTGTTATCAAGTGTTCTTTAGTGAAGATTAAAGTGGAGGAACTCTGAACTTTGATAGGTTGTTGTTTGTTGTATGTTGGCCTACTTTAATCTTTACGCACTCGTAACCTAATTTAGTTTCCGGAAAATTCACAGAAGTAGCCTTTAGGCTGCTTTTTTTTACCCTTTTGAGGCCACCAGCGATCAGCTTGAATCAGTTTGAGAGGTTTACCATCACCTTACGCCCAACCAAACTATGATATAAGGTGGTCATACATGACAAATCTAACAGTGGCTTTTGCTGATACAGCTGTAGCTCGACTTATACCAAATACTACCAACTCAAAATGTTACTCTACCTCGACTACAAGTAAGTTCTTAATCGCTATGGGCTTTATGGATATGGCCTATAACAAGGACTTTGAAGCTTTTAAAAGCCAGTTTCAAAATGCCGTTGATCAGTGGAGAGATAAGCGGTATTACAGCCAGATAGAAGTGACTTTTTGTAAGAATTCGACGTCATTAGAAGCTGTAATTGAGTGTGCTGATATTTCAGAAGCCAAAAGAGTCGCGCAGTGCTTCGACACCATCAAAAAGCTTTTCAATACTTTCGGAATTAACAAACTGTCTGAGAAGCGAGTCTTTGGCTTAGTAAGGACGTTTCGTACATCCAATTACGAAATCCTGCTTTCTCGCGACCTCTGCGGGTCAGGCTCCATTGAATATAGCTGTAGTGTTTTCAAGCACCCTCAAACAGCCAAATCGGTTACTGAACTAAGTCATGTTCAGCGAATGTATTTCCAGACCAAGAGTAGTCATTACGGCAGTTCCAATCCACTTGAAGCTTTAAAAAGCGTCCACAAACGCATGAAGCAAATCAATCAAATTTAATTATCATAGTTTAAAGTTGGATTCCTGCTCAGAGCGCGCTGGACTAAGACCTAGAACGTCACTAATAACTTCCAAACCCCTAGACGGATTATTGCCGAGTTACGCTGAGATGCTATTCATACGACATTGCTAATAACTTCTTCTAGGGTTGACTAATTTTGCCCGAAACACGCTGTGCATGGTTGGAAGATACGCCATAAACACAATGATGTTCGTTTATTAGGCAGAGAACCTTAACAGCTCTTGGCTAAGACTTAGATCGTAGCTCAAATAACTTATTCAAAGTCTAACTAATTGATTTTGTGCAGACCTATATTCATCAATCATGTTTCGAAAGTACACTTAAGTTGGCAAAGAACAACTCTGCAGATACATGACGGGATTTCCTTAAAACCTAGAGCGTCGAATCAACTTCCAGTTTTCATGACGGTTTTGTGCTGAATTACGCTGAGGATAGACTTACTGGCGTACGATAGGCCTGTTCTTATTAACTTCATGAAAATTAATCCTTCAGTTAACTACTAAGATATGGATCGACAGTAGAACTACTTCCAGAAGGTTTGACGCCTACGCTCTGAAATGCGCCGAGTCATCATTAAGACTTAGAACGTAGATTCAACTTCCAATTTTCATGACGATTTTGTTCTGAGTTACGCTGAGTTTTGATTTGGTGGATTTCTATATGGCTGTTCTGACTAACTTCTTGATAAATCGTCGTCAATACTAGTAGCTCCAGCTATCAATAAGGTATGGAACGTCAATAGAACTACTTCCAGTGGGTTTGACGTCTGCGATCTGAAATACGCTGAGCCTTCTTTAAGACTTAGATCGTCGAATCAACTTCCAATTTTCATGACGGTTTTGTGCTGAATTACGCTGAGGATAGACTTACTGGCGTTCGATAGGCCTGTCCGTTAATAAGTTCATGATAAATTGACCTCAATACAAACACCTCCACCAATCACTAAGGTATAGAACGTCAATAAACTACTTCCAGCAGGTTTTACCATTCCGCTCTGAAATACAGTAGGCATCACTAAGACTTAGAACGTGTCTACATTAACTTCTTCACAAATTGACCAAACTTGATCTGAATAACTCTGTGCGTGATATCTATCTCATAAATCATAAAAATCTAACAATTCTAAGCTGTTGATAAACAGTGAACTATCTAAGTTACTCACACTTGGATCGTGCTGTTTAAGAATCAGATCGTAAAATTACTTGATCATCGTTCCAATGGTTCCTTGATCACCTTTCAGGGGTTTAAGAATTAGAACGTAAATCAGGAACAACCAAGTTATTGTGTTTTGTGCGTAAAATCCATCAAATCTCGGAGTGTTTGGCTCATGATCAGTTAGATCAGTGTAAACAATATAAACATTAAAGATCATTTATTTCTTTAATTATTTAAGGAACTTGGAAAATATTTCGTGGATTGCCATTTACCGATTTTGTTTTAGAATACGCTAAGGTGATTAAAGGAATTGAAATACGATGATTAAGAGCACTTGTCTCCACTTTGAAGACACTAAGCTTTGCGAACAAGCGATTAGTTACTTACTTAAATCTGAAACGCAAAGTTCGCGCATTGAAGTGTTATCTATAACACTTAAGTTGCATCATCTCGGTTCTGAGTTTGTGGCCGTGGATGACGTGCTTAAACAAACAAGGCTTGCAAGAAGCACCGTAGCAGCTGTTTTTAGTTACCTTTCTCAGCATCAATGGTTCGACACTGAAGAAGCAAATAAGCGTGTTGCCGCGGGTGCCCGTACCAAGCTAATATTTTTAAAACCACTCTCCGAAATCGAATTAACCGAGGAAACGGATTCTGTAGCTAACCCTGCGAGATTCATTCGCGTAGAGACTTTAGATCGCCATATTCCACACCCACAAATTACCTTTAATGATCTTGATGACGCGCAAATTGCGTTGCCATACACGCATACCTTTAGCACTTTGACCGCACCAGGGCGCGAACGTGTTTATGAAATGCGTGCTGTAAGACACACACATGGTGGTGAAGCTTATGTCAACAAGGTAACCAGTGCCGTTGGTGTTGTTAATGATTACGCTCAGCGTGTAAGGCAGATCTTATTGCAATTGTCATATCACCAAATTACTCAGAATCTCCAATACCACTGTGATAATCCGGCTGTCAATCCGCGCTTCATGATTCGCATGATCGACATAATTAAAAGTGGGAATTTCTCAACAAATGAACGGACAGCTATAAGCGAAGCTATTGATCAGAATAGACAGTCTATTTATACCATTAGGGAAAATCCATTCTTGGAAGATGATAAAGTCATCACCGATCAATTTAGTTTTTTGACGCACCTAAAGGGCATTAGTGCAAAGGAAGGTGGTCTGGAAGAAAGCCAACACCCTTACATCGCTGTTAGCATTGAGTGGGACGCTGCGATCACCGGGTATTTGAAAGCAAACAAATTGCATTTTATCCAGAATAAGCATGCCAGCACGCTACCTCCATTATTTAGTCGGTTATATCAAACGTTGCGAGTTATCTACTTTTCTAACTCCAATGCTGACTTGCGTAGCAGCCTGTTTTATAACGAAAAGCTAAACATACTAGAACTGACTAAGATCGTGTGGGAAAACGTTCACGAAACTGGTTACCACAAAACTATAGTTAAGGATTTGATTGGTGAACTTAAGCTCAAATCTTTAAATAGAATCAATCACGAAACTTTTGAAAGTGTTGATATCATAGAGATTGACCTATTTGGATTTGCTATAACGTTTTGTATACCTCGATTTCATAATCCTCGTGGAAGTGCCAATCTCACATCGTTGGTTCATATCACAGTAGACGAAAAGAGAGCGATTGAAGTTTCCGGTGCCAAGTACAACCCAGGTGTAAATAATTTACCGACTAGAAAAAATCCTAATCGTTCTATATTGATGGAAGAGCCTCAAGTTTATCGTCATGTTTTGCCAGAGCATATAAGAAAACTCGATAGTTTATTTTCTTTCAAGAATGCAAGAAGTAGTTATTACTTAAAGTTTGTGGTGAAAGACGTAGGTCAAGAGTATTTGATAACTCGATATCATGATCCTATGGAGCTTGAAGTGCTTTATGAATCCATTGCTGTGATATTGGGTTCGTCGGCCTCTGATGTAAACTTATTTTTGGATGCTAAAGTGCGTAGACTAAAGCTGTATAATCACTTACAAACTCATGAGTTCCAAGAAGCGTTAGAGATTTCAGGGTTACATAAAACAGATCTACTTAATTTGCTCATAAATAACTTACGTTCAATTCCAAAAATGAAGTCTGCGAAATGGACGAACTTAAGTGAATACAGCACAAGTTGATTTGTGCACCCGCATGGCATGAGTGTGCTAATTCCTATTAACCACAGCAGGATTAAATCGTGGCTAGCAGTCTTAAACGTGTACATCGATGCATAGAAGGTAAAAAACATCAATATTATTGTCGTGATGAAGCTGACGTAGAATTACTCAAGTTGGAGTTAGCGCATAGAGTGGATTCGATGACGTTTCCTTGGTGTATTAACACTATAAAACACAAATCAGTTAAGAATAATCTTCCTCCTTCAATTCACTTTAAATCGACCCGTAAGAAGCTTTCTGATGGCTCATACAGCATCTACGATAAGGTTATACTTATCATAGATCGTAAGTCGTTGGGCGTTTATAAAACCTTTAGCAGAAGGTATGGTTCAACTCATACTCTAGAAGAAGCTGTTGATGATGTAATTAATCGAGCAAGAGCTTGGTGGTTTAATGAATCAGGGGTTTGTGATAGAGGACGTAACATTTCAGTTTCTGAATTGTAGGTTTAAGCGATCAGTTATCTTAGCGGAATTAACTCACTACTATCCAACCCATAAAAATATTTCACGAAGGACCCTTTTAATATCGTCGAGGTAGCGAAAGGGTTCTTTGGTTATGACGCAGGATAAAGGTCATAAGGTTTGAAACCTCTTGCTCTTGAGATCAGTAGATTTGCTTTTCGTTTCTTTACACTGACCTGAATACCAACAAACAAGGTGCCCAACCATGCAACATAATTTCATGTCTATCGAAGAGAATAAGCCGGCAATGCAAGCTTTGCTTGTACTGGCGTTCGACTTGTACCATTTAGAAATGACTGATGGTTACGACGGTTCAGATATTGCCATCGCTAATCAAAACAAAGCCGCTGAGTTACTAAATGAGATCTTTGAAATGGATTGCATTGAGCATCCAGATTGGGAGCATTTAGTCCAATGTACTCAAGAGGAAATAGCTCTCTTTTGTATCAACAAATTGCTACACAAATTTACTGGCTCTTGGCCAACACCAAAGGGTGAGCCATTATACATAGTTGTATTTGAAAACCCATTCTTTGGTGATCCGGAATCATTGTTAGATGAAGAGCGAGAAGACTTCGCTTTGGAGGACTTGGATATTCAAGTGTGGACTGCTGCTAACCTTTCCGTTGATGCCGGTTGGGGCGATGATGAATCCAAAGAACTGCTAGCTTTAGAGCGATACCACGCGGCTCTGTCCTACGGCGATCATGCTCAGTCAATATTTCGAGTAGTTTAGGTAGCAGGGAAAGTAGATTTCGCCAGTTCTGGTGTCTTTAGTTCCACTTTTGCTCAGTATGTAGAGATGAATTAGGTGACCCAATGCTTTTTTAGTGTTGGGTCTCTTTTTTTTGGGGATTGGGAGATGTGGGGTGAATGAAGCTCGACCCTTTCTTTAAGTAAAAAAAATGCCCATCACTGAAATTGGGAAGTAGTCAGTGACGGGCTGGTAAATACAAAAGCAAAGTAATTATCAATCATTCGGCGGGAACCATTGATAATCGCTTCGAAATACAGGACTAGAAAAGCTAATAGAAGTTTCTAAATCGAGGTGATTATACTGAATAACTTTAAGTGGCTTGTATCGTTGTCATGGTGATCAGGGTTGATAGGTCAGACGGATTACATCGCTACCCAAGTCGTTAGTCTGGTGTGTTCCTGTGTAGTGGTGATCAACATTTATGGCCGGGTCCATTTCTAGCGTAGGGGAGTTGTGGGGTTGAGGGGTTGAGGGCTAGTCGTCTTTTCTAAGAAAAATAATGCCCATCACTGGCTTAAGAGGTAGTCAGTGACGGGCTGTAAAATACAAAAGCAAATTAATAATCAATTGTTCGGCGCGAACGATTGATAGGCGCTTCGTAATGTCTTAAACATAGAGGACTAGATTTAGATATTCTAAGCCAATAGAAATATCTAAATCGAGGTAATTATACTGAATATATCAAAGCGGCTTGCATCGACATCATGGTGATCAGGATTACTAACAAGTCGTTGTTTTCCTTTGCAATGGCTATCAAATTCGAGGCGCCGAAATCATCTCAAAATGAAGCTCCGCACCTTGCGAATCGCAACATGCGAAACGCACCTTGCGAAATTCCTCATGCCTGATATTATTTATAAAAAATGAATGAGGAATGGTAATGCAAGAAGAAAGTTTTCCGCTACGCATCGTAACCGGAGATCAGTTTTGTAATCGTACAGTTGAACGAAAAAGGTTATCAAAAATGCTGCAGCGCGGCACGAGTGTTTGGCTGCAAGCTCATAGACGTCACGGAAAAAGTAGTTTGCTAGTTCAGGTTGGAGAAGACATGAAGGCCCAAGGCTTGAATGTTGCGATGGAGCGCTGCCACATTCTCTTTAACAGCGGCAAAGAGAGCATCATAAAGCAACTGTTAAAGACCACTGACAAGTTAATGGGTGCAGTAGCTCAAATTGACGCCGATCTAAATGGTTACTCCAAAGCCGAGGCTTTGACTGATTACATCAAATCAAAATTTGATAAGCACGACTTGAACATCAAAATCGAGAAAGGGTTGCCCAGTATTTCGTTTGATAGACACGATACAGCCCCTACGATAGACACGTTGAGAAATGCGCTGGATAATCTAGACATCTATGCTTGTGAGGCCAACATTCGTGTTGTCTTTGTGATCGATGAATTTCAGGAGCTATCTAAAACAGAGGCCGCTAAAGAGCTTGAATCAGCGATAAGAGACTCGTTAGAGCTATCGAAAGCCATTGCTTTTGTTTTCTGCGGTTCTGAACGTACTCTTATGAAGTTGGCAATGACAGATTCTCAGCGACCGCTCTACAACCACACAACGCGTTTCGACTTGGAGCGTATTCAACGTCAGCACTACATTCCACACATAACGAAAATGGCTTTTAATGAGTGGAAAAAAGAAATTGACGTTAAAGTGATCGATGAAATTCTCAAACTGACTGAGCGACATCCATATTACGTAAATTTACTATGTAGTGAGCTATGGCTTGAAGAAGAAGTACCTGATGTGCCGATTGTGCGTCAAACTTGGTGCTCAATTGTAGATCGTTCTGAGCGGGACGAAAAGGGCTTACTTCAAAGTCTAACAACCAATGAGAAGAAGTTGCTTGCCGGTATTGCAAAAGGTCATACGGAAAAGCTTACTTCTAAGGCCGTATTGTCAGATATCGGTTTGGCAAGCAGTTCTTTGAGTCGGTCGCTGAATTCATTAGTTGAGAAAGACGTTGTGGAGCAGGCAGGTGACATGCATTGGAGAATAGTTAAACCAGTAATTACTGAGATAGCGCGCCGCTACTCCTAACGAGATTAGATATTCAAAAGGTCCATTTATATGGGAGGTAACGTTTGAGAGGTATTAGAAGTTGTGGGTGCCTTGTGGAAGAAAATGCTAGAGTGATTCACCTTTCAAGTACACGAATCTCATACCTATATCGAGAGTAAAGGCCCGATTTTTCGGATAGTTAGGCGGTACAAGTCAGATATACCGCCATTTCCTCACTCTCTACTTAATGAGTTGGCAGTTCAACATCAGTTAGTTACCCTAGTTATGGGTTACAAATTTCATGGTTAAAACTGGCCAGTACGATCAGTTTGAGACCAACGATAGACAAATGAAGTACAAATAGAAGGAATTAAAATGAAACGAAAAACAACTTTACTATCTGAACACGGGTGCAGTTTTGTTCTCTTGGAAGAAGTTGACTCCAATGGGGTCGTGTTATCTACCTCATACGAGGTGACCGATGCCGATGGAAATACCCAGTCATATTCTGACAAGTCTATGGCTAAATCAGCCTATTCAAATAGGGTTTACGAAGCTGAGATGCGCTTAGGTATTTCAAACTCACCGGGCATGGGAATGTGATCTTTAGGGGAGAGTGGCAGTGAAACTTTGTAGCACTGCCACTTTTGTATGCGACTTTAACTCTTAGTCGGAACTTTATTACCACAGTAGGCCTAAAGTCAGAAATGAGAATGTCTGATAGGTCCACACCAACAAGATTTAATCCGAAACCCTTACCATTGTCGCTCACCCATCCTAAGAAAGCCCACGAAACGCTAGCATGCGTTTCGTGGGCTTTCCTATATAAATGGCATTACAATGTTTTGTTATAACTATTTACGTGGTCTACGGCTTGTTTGAGGCAGTAATACCTATCTGAATCCATGTTGTGGCATTGGTCAAATTGAGTCTTACCAATGGAGCGCTATAGACCATCTTTAACTATTTTTTGGATGTAGGTGGCGCGGCTTCGACTAAGTTTATTTTTAATGCGGTAGGAGGTGGTGTCTCAGTCAGTGTCATTTTGCTGATGTCGAAGTCTGTCTTTATTTTTCCATCCACCATGTCTTTGATTTCTTGGCTCGATTGAATGTAGAACTCGCCAAAAGTCTCTACGAAGTTCGTACCGAAGTTACGACGATTCGTATGCAGCCATGCAAATAGGTCCCACATAACAGTTGATTGTTCAAAAGTTAGTGCTTCTTCAAAATACGGCACAACATCTTCTGGATCATATGAGCCGACAGTCGAAACCGCGTCATACATCAAATTAAATAGGTTTGTGTTAAGCATTGGGTATGGAGCAAATTCTTTATTCGTATAATAGGCCATGTCGTAGTTCCTTGAATTTTGGTTTTAGTAGTAAGAGTGATGTTGCTGAGTGGCGATCAATTAATTCTATTCGTTTAGCTTAAGTAAATGTTTGCCTTGCTTAACGCATTTGGGGCAGTAATCCACTGTGTCTTGTTCTGAAATGAAGCTATCAATAGCATTTGACCACCAACCTAGATCCACAGCCTCAGCACGAACACAATCATCGGTCTCTCCGAATAACGTTTTATTGTTCTCAGTTGCAAGTTCATGGCATCCAGTGCACGTTAGATAGTATTGAGCTGCTGCTGGCATTGGTTTCAACCTCTAGTTATTTGGTTAGTCTAAGGTGCCGCATTGAATAAATGAGAAACTCTGGATAGTTCTCTTGTTGAGACTATCCGACTATCCAATGATATCTGCTTCAAACCGAGTCTAAGTTGTATTGAGAGGTGATCGAGGTTGTCTAATAGAGAGGGAGGTGACCGCCAGTATTAACCCTAGCGGTCAGAGAATTAGTTAAAGGATTTTTGGTGATTTATCAAGATTGGATGTAGCTAGGAACAAATCATCATGGTCATGCGTAGCGTATATCAGTTTAAGTTTTACGTTAGTATCGATTTTTACTGGCTTACCACTTGTGTACTCGTGAGTGTATCCTGAATCAGTGCACACAAAGTCCCAAACCCAAAACCGCTCACCTTTTCGCACTTTGTGGATAGGTTCTTGTTCTCGACTTGCTGACTTGTTCCAACATAATGTGCCATCATCTTCGGCTTCAACAACACATTGAAAACAACCATCATTTTGGGCAATAGTTAGTTCTTCAGCGGTCATAATGAGTAAGTCGAATGAAATATCACAGCCAAGTTCCCTCAGTAAAGGGACAATAGTACGTAATGTCGGTATAGGCTTTTCAGAAACATAGTCTAGTGCTTGCGACAAGTCGTATTCTGTTAGTGACTCATCATAACGATCAGGCAAATCCATTTGAACAAAGACTTGACCACTAGAGGTCACGCCAAAGCATCGTCCGTATTTATCGGAACCACGCTGATTATTGTATATAAAAAAGGGCAATTCGCATTCATCATCATGCCACTTCGCAATTTTGTATTTCAATTCGTCAGCATCGGTACCAGTCGCGAGGTAGAGCTCTTTTTCATCGGTTTTACTTGTCGTTGATATATTGCTGCTCTCGGCCGCCATACTGTAGATGGAATGATGTTGTTTCATATTCTTCGCCTCATTGTTTAATGACCACCTAAGGTTACTTTGTTAAACCTAATGTCCGTTTGTAGAGTAGGATGATCAGTGAGGCGGATAAATAAAGAACCTTACGTCCAATAAAGTCTATGGTGATCTGGTTGCGAACTCTCTTTGTTGAGATTCGGCGCAATGACAAACTTTGGGTTCTAAATTTATCTGGTGATCAGCGGAGGTGTGTTTGGGTTTTGTATAGTGGGTGCAACAAAATATATGAGGTATCCACCATGCTTAAAAAAATCATCTACCTATCTATGCAGCATGCCGAAAAGCGAGTTAATCTTTGCTACAAAGAACTTGCAGTACGTATTTGCATTCGTACTGAAGATACAGATACTGGCAAATACAGTTTTGACTACGTTAATGCTAAAGAGGCTTTGAAGCTTGTAGCAAGTGGCGAAGTCGAAGTTCACGCCAATAGCGAAACGAAAACCAATTTGAGCAAGGTAGCATCCAAACTTTTTGATGGTATCCCATTGGGTCGTAAGATAGATTTAAACAAGAAGATGAAGGTTCTTGCTGACTCAAAGGGCGACACGCTGAATTGGCTCGAAAAGGTAGAGCAGTACCTTAAGTTCACCGGTAAGCGTTGGAATAAAACCGGCATCCGCATCTAAGCAATTTTTTCCACCTAGTTATTATTTAGCTAGGTGGCTCTCCCATAAGGTTAAATCATGCGATTAGCAATCCCAATCATATCTCTTTCTTTTTTGGTCGGCAGTCAGGCCGTAGCCGCTGAATGTATGTATGGCGATCAGGTAGTGCCAGTCGGCCAAGAGATAGCGATATTAGATCCATTCCTGGTTAACGAAGCAACGCAATACTACATGGATAAAGGTTATAGCAAAGAATCGGCTAAAAAAATTGCAACAAACAGTGATTGGACTGTGATAGTTCTTGAGTGTCAAGTTCAGTACCACTATCAAGTTCCTCAGTCGAACGAAAAGGCCGCTGCGATGCTTATGCAAGGCAAACCTGCGCTCATACCTGTAGACCATCAAAGAAAGTTCGTGGAGGTCTTATTGACGGATAGTTAGAACTCTTCAATTCTTACATAGGCAAATTTTCTATTTGAGAGAATTTGGTTGCACTGAAAGCTAATCCTAGCTGACGGTGGAAAAAGCATATTTGAAATTCACTGGCGATCACTTAGAGTGGTCATTTTTTGTGTATAATGTTCATATACAAAGCAAAGGAGATAAAGATATGAACGGTTTTAACCACCTACATGACTCACGACTACTTCACAACCCTAATGCGCTTTACGTTTCTTTTGATGCTAAATTCCGTTACTCAAATTGTGATGAAGAATTAGTAAAAGAGAAAATCGAAGCAGATAAGCTTTGGGATGCGGAGTTCGATGCGCTTGAGGATGAAAGACTAAAGGAAGAACAACACTACATTTGCTCTGAGTGTTTTGAAATCTCAGACCTTGTTGAACTGACTGACAATGAAGAACAAAAACCAACTTGTTCTTGTGGCTGTCAGGAGTTTATGTCACTTCAATAATTCCATTTCCTTTGTTTTGAACAAAAAAATAGCTCAATCGTTGAGCTATTTTTTTTATGTGTTGCTTTTGTTTTTTTACACAACTAGCTTGCTTTGCTAATGTGAGTAACATTATCTGGTATATCAGCACTGTTCTCTTGTTCAGCAATTTGTTCAATAAGCCCTAGTAGCATTTTAGCCTTACTAGAGTCCATTGCAGAAAGCTTTTGAGACACTTCTTCCAATCGTTTAGCACTTACAGTTCCAGAAGTCTTAGAAGCCACTAAAGCCTTGTTTAAGTCTACTGCAAATTCCTGTTTCTTCTTGCTCACATTTAGCAAGTCAATACGGATTCCGCCAGAAACACTATGAGTTAAAGCTGTAGGCTCATTTGTGAGTGTATCGACTTTTTCTTTTTTCGACTTGGCGGTTTTTTGTGGAACAAGACCAGACTCATTCAGTATTTCTTCGATCTTTTGGAAGATTATTTTATTAATCTCACTATCAGATACTTCAGCTTCTGGTTTCTCAATGTCGATAATGATTGCATTACGCTCTTCTTCCACAGCAAGGGAGTTCTCTGCTAACTGAGCTCGTATCTTACGCTTGAGGTATGACTCATGAATCTTTCTTTTTACTTCATTGATATGATCATATTCGATTTCATCAACGTCAATTTCGCTGAGAATATCATTCTCAAAAAATCTTACTAGATCGATGCGTCCTTCGTTAGCTGCTTTGGTCATCAAATTGTTTATCTGACCAAGTTTAGTGAATGCGCCACGGCCTAGTGTTGTAATTCGTGGGAATACCGACTTAAGAGATTCTGGTAACTTATGAGCACGTATAGCGTCAGATACCATACTCATGGCAAGCTTGTTGTCAGAACAGAATTTACGAAGAGAAACCTTCTTTTCACCCGCATTGAGATCATCGAACTGTTTTGACCAGACACGTCCCATCTCAATAAAGGACATTCCTTCCGACATGGCAAGTGAGTTAGCAATGCGCCTCAGCGTATCGTCGTCTAAATCACCAGTGATCAGTTTCGCTTTTAAATCGGAACCGTTTTCTTGAACTGCTCGTTTACGGCAAGCACCATCCAGCACAAAGAGCTTATCTTCTCTTTGGTAAACCCAGATAGGCATTAATTGGCCGTTCTCTTTTATATCCTTTGCGAGACGCGAGATATGTCTGCTACTTACAGAAGTAAGAATACGAGGGTTGAATTCTGAAATCTGTACGTTCACAGGGATGTCATTGGCAGCGATCGTAATATCTTTAATACGAACGTTTTTTTGGCCTGCAATCGTTCGGACTTCCCCTTCCAAACGCTTGTTTTTTTTGCTATTGTTTTTAGCTTCGACTCTACGGACTCCCATAGAGCTATGTTGTGCGTGTAGACTCATATTTCCGCCTTTTGCTCTAGTGTTTAGTTTAGCTAGAACCTTCTTTACCTTGTTCAATGGTAAAGGAACAATAATGAACCATTTATTAATGGTAGGTATAATTCTTTTTAGTTTAGTGCATCGCTGCTAGGTGTGCTTTTAGTTTCACGTCACCCATCCCCAAATTTATTGAACAGGCACGCTTTGATTATGCTCTTTCATCAACATATTGGCAACATTTCTTTGTTTATAATGCTCGAAACGGGTCATTATATTACCGCAACCATTCTGCAATGCAATCGTTTGACAATACAAAATTTATAAACAAAGAAAAAGGCAATCATGTGACTGCCTTTATAATATGTTTTTTATGACTTTAAATGTCAGAGGAAATTCAAACTTTCTTCAGACTTTGTTCAAATTTTGATAGAAAAGTTTGAAATTGTTATTCAACTGTTTGTCTGATTAGTTCTTTTGAACGAATTAAGGCATCAATAATGTTCGGATCGAACAAAACTCCATTTAGCTTAATGATTTCTTGAAAGGCCTCTTCAAAACTCAATGCATCAGAATAGGTAGACTTTCGAAGGAGATTATCTAACACATCAATTACACGCATCAAACGCCCCGCAAAAGGTATACTCACGCCTTTAATACCGTCAGGGTATCCATTCTCGCCATTGAAGTTTTCATGGTGTGATCGAATGCAATCTCTCATGATTGTAACGAAAAGATTTCCATCCAATCCAGCGTTCATAAAGAAATCGAGATCAGGCTTAGTGGTATGCTCTTTCATTACCGCCAGTTCATGGTCTGTTAAAGACGATGGTTTTATAAGAATTTGCACAGGAACAACCGCTTTACCTAAATCATGCAAAGCACAAGCATATGATAAATATTTGACTACTTTAGGAGATGCTTTAAATAGCATTCGGTCTTCTTCAGGGAGAGCGTTGTAATTAAGATTTTCTAATAGAATGTTGGCAATTTTTAAACAACGGTAATTGTGATCTGCGATCGACCCTGAAATATCAACTTCACAAAAAGATGTAAAGCCAAATAGCAGCTTGAAAACAACATTTTCAATATGTTCAATAGCTTGGTAGTCATCAGTCTTGATGTTAACACCGAAAATTTCGTAGTTATTATTCATTTGTATCTCTTTGTTATATCACCTGCCGATCTTGGTTCGGCAGGCGTCGTTCTCTGGAATGTTATTAGTGTTTAGTGGATGGCGTTGATACGGCTTACGATATCTTGACCTTTGAGCTTCGTTTCTTTCTTCTTCTGCGAAAGCTCCGGTGTCAAACTATGTCCTTCATTTTCCAGCGTCATTTCAATTGCTTTACGTATTGAATAGCCACTTTGACGGAATTTATCAATCATACGTAGTTCGTCAGGGTCAGTGGTAAACATGAGCTGCATATAACGGGGTACATACAGACGTACTATTTGAGCGCCGGATGAGCCACGTATGAATATTTCAGAATATTCTCCTTTGCGTGTGTGTAGCGATTTTAATAGTTCAAAGTCCTGGTCTCCCCCGGAGAACTTACCAGTGGACTTAGCTTGATCTACTTGCTCAGGTTCCTGACGCAATAAAACTTTCCATTGCGAGTTAGAGATGATCGCTTCGCCAACGGAGGATTTGTAGTAATCCATTAGTGATTGGCTTATCGCGATTCCAGAGGCGTTGTATTTACGGAATCGACGCCATCCTGCTTCAAGGAACGCTTTAATGTGTTCTGAGCCGCCATCATCATCACTGAGGAATTCCCACGCCTCATCAAGTCCGAAAATCTTACGCTTCTCTTTACCCGTCAGGAACATCTCATGTTGAATTGAAGCAATACACTGAAGAAGAACTGCACGTTGTAGTACCTTTTTTGCTTTCAGTTCTTCTAGTTCGAAAACGATAAAGTGCCCTTGGAAGTCAATAGGCGGCTTATCATCAGCAAAGTAATCACCATAGTCACCGTCTTCACACCAACGTGAAAGCTGTACACCGATATCTTGGATACGCTTGTCATCATCGACATCGCACAGTGCTTTTACGTCATCGATACGTCCACTGTTACCTTTCTCATTCCATATTTGCGTAATAATGTTTGTAAGCGCGGATTTCTGGTATTGACCCAATGAAGATTCAGGAGCTGCCATGTAACTAATAAGGGAGATCAGCATGTCTGCTTGACCTTCTGACCCCCCAAAATCGTGAATAGTTTTGAATGGGTTTAGTGAGTATTGGAAGTCATCATCGAATACAACGAAACGGCCACCAGCCATCTCTACGATCTTCTCGTATGAACGACCAACATCAATTACGAACACACGGCCGCCATCATGAGTGGAGAGTGCGTGGAGTGGTCTATCAGGATCATCCGGTTCATAAAACAAACCTTTTGGATTCTTAACGCTGCCAGAGCTTAGCGTATTCGTAAACAAACCGTTAACCCAGAATGATTTACCACTACCAGATGCCGCGGCCACAGCAATATTGAAGTTACCATCCGATGTAAACGGGTCCCACATGAACAGCTGGCCTTCACGCGTAACCATTGGATAGATTGGTTTACTGAATCCATTACCTTTCCATGCAGAAACGATTGGGCATAGGTGCTTCAATACATTGCTTGGGAACGTCGAGTAACGGTTTAACTTCGAGATCAGTTCAAGGTTTTGACCGCCTGGCAATGCAGACTTAAAGAAGGGCATACAGAAGTAGTTATCTTCTTGTAGAGCCCAGCCGGTTCGCGCGCCATGTGATGCAACAAGTTGTGATACTCGTTCGCCATCTGCTTTGTCTTCACAGAACAACATAATCTGCAGGTAGGCGTTAGTGATTTGGGCGTTATATTTTTCAATCTGCTGATGGAAAGTATCGTAGTCTTCTTTTTGCCATACGATTCGCTCAACCCATTTTGCAAATACGGTAGAGGCCATATGCGACATGTAAGTACGGTTTTTCGTAAACTTGTCTTTTGCAGATAACTGGTTCGGATAATGGATATTAAGAGTCATGAAGAATGGACACTTAATACCTGATTGGCCTTTCTGCCAATCAACAACCAAGCTATAAAGCTGTCCAAACGTCATTTGACGAGGGTAGTGCTTTACTGACAGGAACTTTACGAACTTACCTTCTTTCTTCATAGTGTCGTCTTCAGTGTTTCCAAGTTCGATACCATCTTGGTGCACTTTAATTTGACGACCGTGATCAAGAATTTGGTCACGTACTAGTTTAGATGCATCATGTTCGTAAGGGCGTTGACGCCAAGATGCATTTGGTCCCCAGTTATGGATCACTTTCATTCGGTGTAGGAAATCTGCAGCATTCATTGTTCGTGGCTGCAGGTGAATTGATTCAAGGGTACTCTTTAGGGCTGTTTGTTTACGTAGGAAGGTATCAAGCTCTTTCGCATCAGGAGTCATATTCCGTAGTGGGAGTGTCATGCTTACCCAAACTTCGAAGTCTCGAATTACAACCTCTCCGCGCTCAGATAAAGGTTCCATCGTCTTATGTTGTAGAAATAAGACGTTATCCTTAGCAACACCATCGAGCAGGTCCGAAACGTCAGTATCTTTATTTCGGTGCCCACGGTTTTGCTCATACGCATTGAGCATCCAGCGAATGTCAGGTGATGCAAACATAGATATTTGCACAAACATATCAGCAGGAAAATCATTTTTGAATAGGTCTTCTAATGCGTTCTGCACTTCTTGGTTTACACCATTAAGTGGTTGACAAACGAAGGTACACATTAGTGCGCCATCGTCCATTAAAAACCCTTCAAATTCAGGAATATACGATAAATAGGGTAGGGAGTCACCCCAAAGATTTGGGTACACTTCCATTACGTTCTTAGCCATCTAATATAATCCTTAATGCTTTGTCTTGTCAGCGTATGGGTCTGGGTAAGTCAACTGAGGTTCATCTGAAGGAATGATCCCTTCGAAATTGAACTCTTGTGCTTTTGGTCGTGTTTGTACGCCCATTCCACTATTATCCGTAGGTTGATTTAGACCCGTGTTCGTTATTGAGCGAGAAGTAGCTCTGACTGATGTTGGAGTAACACGGTTTGTATTTTCATTAGCTTTGGTGCCAATAGTCCATGTTCGCTTTTCTACTTCCGCAAAGACCTGTGGTGGGAAGTTAAGACGGTCACTTTCGTCAACATATGAAGCCACGGTAACTCGGAGGATACCCGGAGCCTCACGTACCGCTAATGGGTCAGGTGACGGAAGGTGTAGTCTTTCTTCTTGAAAGCGACCATAAGCTTCAGCACGCTTCTGAGGTGAGTCAGGGACGTTTACAGCTTTGTCTAGCTGTTCATTGTTACGGTAGAGATCAGCGTTTGCACCAGCGGTTGATGTTGGGTTGTTTACTCTCGAAGGATCATTCTTCGCAGCTTCACGGCGAACTTCAGATGCAGTCATTCCTTCTAGATTCGCGTGAGTGTCAGTAGCGGCCCAAACTTCACGAGCAGTTACACATTCAACTCCGTAATGAGAATCGACTGAACACTCGGGTGGCTCTTCCCCAATTTGAAACGCAGAACAACCTCCAAGAACAGCGGTTGTAGTGATTGCCATTGTTAGTTTTGTTAGGTTTTTCATTATTTGTTCCAATCTTCGTTAGAGAAGTCTATTGAGTGACTTGGGTTTTCAGGTACTTCCGTTAGGAATGTTTCTATATCTTTCGGAATGCCGACTGTTGAATGCCCTTTACTGTTAATGAAGTAAGGGTAGTGAGTAACGTTGTACATCTTAGAAATGGCTGTACCCGCCATAATGTGCTCTCTGTTACATGTAGCATGGTAATCAAGCAATGATTCTTCATCGCCATATGTCGGAATTTCTAGGTTTAGTAGGCGCTCTTTTGCTAGGACGCGGTCTTTTGCACAAAATAGGTTGATAACCGAGAATAATTGACGCTTGCCAGTGGTTCCCATGAGCACAAGATCAATGCGATATTTCTCTTGGTTTTCCTTTACGAAACTCATCAACATCTCAGTAGCTTCAGATTTATGGACGCCAACAAGAATAGTCATATCAGCTTTGGGTTTTTCTAGTCCATAGCTGAAGATAGGAAGAGTATTTGGGTCTAACTTAGATTCATCGATAAGCCAAACTTGATTCAGTTCTTCAATAGTTGTGATTTCTTGCCCGCGAATCATGTCGAACAAGTTGTTGGCGTAGAATGCATATCGGAAGTGTGCGTCCATGATCATGAATTGGCCGGTTTTAAGTTTGACTGCGTACATGCCGCTTGTATCGGGAAGCATAGCTAGCCATTCGGCACCTTTTGCTGCTGGAGATAGAAATTCAGCCTTTTTCGTGTTTGGCTGGCTTTGTAGAGCTTTCATTAAAGGATCAAGGCCGTTTGCATTTGCGGCACCCAAAGCCAAAGTAGCTGATAGGGCGATAACAGTCTTTTTGAAATTAGTTAGCATTATTTGTCACCGTCTTGCGCGTATCTGTTTGGACTAACGTCGATGAATTCGATATTGCCTTTGCCACCAATAACGGCAGTGCTGTCTAAAATGGTGTAGCCTTTTTCGTTGTAGCTTTTTACTGTTTGGCTGAGGATTTTTGAAGCTGATTCACCTGATGGATCAATGGCTTGCCAAGCTTTAACAGTGTCATCAAAACTCATGATCACAAACTTCTGCTCTTTGGTTTCTGGCTTGTTTGCAAGTTGTGTTAATTGCTGGCTTAACCAAACGTTATCTTTCTGAAGTGAATTGATCTGGCGATATTGCCAAAGAGAAACGATAACCAATAAACATAAGGCAACATATACCCAGTTCATGGTGTCTGTTTCTTTTTTTGGTTTATCCGGGGTCTTATTAGGAGTATTGGCGTTTGATTCAACAGTCTCAGTATCTACTTTTGTTTCTACAGTATTTGTAGCGCTTGTGGAGCTGGTGGACTCAGCTGAAGTATTTGACTCAACTTTAACGTCCGTTTTTTTTTCTACTGAAACATTATCCGTTTTTGCTTCAGTATTCTTATCTTGTTCTTGAACTGACATGATAGATCCTTATAGCCTCTAGCTGGTGCTAGAGGCTGTTCTAATGTTATTTAACCGTTGTACCGGCTTTGTTGAAATCAAGCTTACTCATTGAAGTCACTAGGAAATCAACTTCTACACCAGGGTTTACTAATAGTGTTGGTTGCATCTTGTCAGCTAGAGACATGTAGTAATCAGCTAAACGCGTTAGCGCTTCACCCGCACCACCGAGAGCTGCAGAACCAGTAAGTTGAGCAAGGTCGCCACCTGATATAGCGTACACACCATCTTCGGAGTTAACTTCAAGTGAGGTTTGGCTGAAGATATCTGTAAGACCTTGTAGGAAGCCAGCCATAGCTGTTTTAGCTAGCATTTCTGTGTTACGTGAAATCAATTGTGCAGGTACGCCAGTCACACCGTCAGGACCAGTAGAGGTAGCGCGCAAGGAATCTTCCGTAGCAGTACCGTCGTCACGAATACATGTAATCGTAGATGCGCGGAATACCACTCGAATTGATTCAATAGCAGGCTTAGAAGCAGCTACGATCACACATTCAACCACTTCATCTGAAACAAAGAAGTTTGGCATGATAGCCTCTTTCTTGATTCGGAATAGGGCTGGCATTGGTTCGTTAGTGCTAGATGATCCAGTCGGAACATACATACCGTTAATTAATGTGCCAGATAATACTGAACCAGCTGTTAGCGGAACGATGTTGGCATCAAACTTTTCTTTGGCTTTGGCTTCTTGCTCTTCAATTTCTTGGCTCATTGCAGCTTGCTGACGCTTAGCGTTTAGTTCAGCTCTTTTTGCTGCAAGCTTAGCGAAGACATCTTGGTGTTGTTCATTAGAACTAGAACCATTGTTTACAGCCATTTGGCGCATTGACTCTTGATTGTTCATATCAAGTGTCTGGCCACTCGCAACACGGTAATTACCCGTTGAGTTCATAATTCGCAAGCCTGCTTGCTTATTCGAACCTTTGTTAACAGAACGGCGGGTGCCAGTAACAAACTGTGAAGTTTTTTGAGGCTTACCATCAGGACCAATAACAACGGTTGGTGTCATGTTTGCTGGAGCTGTAACATTCTCAGGCTTGGTCAGTACCATATCATTCGGTACCTTAATACCATCAATAATACCGTTTGGATCTTCACCATTGATGAGAGCGTTAACAAACTTTTGAGCTTGTTGACGACTATCAATCTCTTGCTGCTTGAGTTTCGAGTTGTTCGTTTGCTTTAGGTCCCTAAGAGTCTGACTATGAGAAAGGTGCATTTGCTCCATCTCGTCATCCTTATCTGCAAGATCTTGAGTAACTTGTTTTTCTCGCTGATTAAGATCTCGCTCACGGATTTTCATCTCCTCTTCCATTGCTTTAACGAGGTCTTGAGATTCCAAAGCATCTAGTTTATCCGCGCCTGCTTCAGAGAAAATCGACTTAGGACGTTTATGTTTTTCGTCACCTGTTAAGTCATCTACTGCAAACTCAAAGCTATTACCGCTGCTGCTAGGGCGAACGCTCGGTTCCGGTAGGTATGTTGAAAGGCCATAAGCCAACCCCACAGCTACTGCAGCTACAATAAATTTACGCTTTTTAGGATCAGCCCAGAATGAATTCTCGGCATATTCACGTTCGGCAGTTTTCGCGAGTGCTTTAGTTACGGCTTCTTTTACTTTGGTTAAAGGGCTAACAATTTTCATCTTTTTACCCCATTAATGTGTCACTGACGGACGCTTGCGAGATTGTTCTTTTAAGAACATCTGCTTGAAGTTCTTATTGCGTAATACGTAGACCTCCGTACTTTCACCAGGGCCCAAGTGCGATTTTTTGTATGTAGCTGCCGCAAACACGCCAGGCTTGATACAGTATTCATCTTCAACACTACGGTAACCATTGATGTCATTAGTTACTTTCACGATATCAATGATTTCTTTGTTTGACTCAAGCTGCATTACGGTTTCATGGTGCATTACAAGCTTTGAAGTGTCACAAGGGTATTTATCCTTTTCAGGGACAGAGAGGTTTAGACTGAAGCCTTTTGGAATATCTTCTTTAGCAACATCAACTAATAGATCAACAATTCGAGACACGTACGGATCGTTCCCTTTGTGCATTTTCGAATCGCCACGCTCTAGAGCTTTCTCAATCTCTTTCAGTTCTGCTTCAGCTGCTAGACGCTCTGATTCCGCTTTCTCATGAATAGCTTTACGCTTGTTGCGCATTTGAGAAGTCATTTTTACCTTAACTTCAGCAATAATTTGGGGAACAGGAGCCGCCAGTAAAAGAATGTTGACTTGAGATTCTGGAACGCCAGATTCACCTACCAGAATACCCACTGGCTCTTCGATGTCCGTAGGGGTTATATATAGGTCACCACCTTCAATGATCATTGGAACCGAAGTGTTAGTGGTTCTAACGTCTAACTCTTCAAAGTTGAATGATAATTTGTTCGGTTGTGCTAGGCCGATAGTGATTGTTGTTGGTTCGCCCGGTGCTAGCGTGATCTTTGGGTTAACCGCGTAGATCTCCATCGCTTTGTCTAACAGTATATTACCGGTACCAATTTGAGCATCCGATGATGCACCTTGCGGCACTTGCTGTTGTTGAGCCTGGTTAAACTTTGGGAAAGGGGCAATCTCATCACCACTCGCAACTTCTACCTGATTTGTTTGAGATACAGCTGGAGCGTATGTTACTGGACCGCCATTTTGTTCTTCAAAGTTCTTAGCAATTTGTTGTAAGCGACCTTGTTGATCCACAACTGGCATTTTTCCTGTGCGAAGCACTTCATTACCAACTGGTAGATTTGATGAAGTCGCATCTAATATGTGTGCATCTAATGCTGCGCGTTCGGCTTCACTGATTTCACGTTTAATGTTGTCGCTTTGAGCCGCAGGAGCGGTAAACATATCGGGCAAATTGGCTTCAGCTAATACGGTGCCAGAAAGCATCGCACTTGTAATAGCCAAAGCAACTAGAGTCTTATTTTGCATTGGTTTTACTACTTCTTGGATTAGTTAACGACTACATCGCTGTTTTGCGCTTCGTCAGGATTCATGTTCATACCTTCGTTCTGAATTGTCTTAGAACGGGTACGCGTGTTTGGTGAACCTGCATATTGCTGCAGATGGACAATTTTCGGAAAACCATTTTCAGCAACGATCTTTACTTCAAACGTCCAAAGTTCTGATGTTGTTTTACCTGTACGGATAGAGGTTGTTTCTTTTTCGCCAGTAACCCACACAACCTTTGTCTTTGGATCGAATGAAACGTCTGTTGCACCAAACTTCTCTTCAATCTTACGAATGTTTAGGCGCGCTAACTGTTGCTTCATTTCTTTTTGAACGACTTCCCAAGCTTGCTCTGGGATCATCTTGCGAATTACTTGAGTTGTTAACTCCATCCTTGAAGGGGATATGTTACCTATCTTCTCGGCTACAAATACGCCCCATGCAGTTTGATAAGACTCAGATACTTGGTTACCACGCATAGAAATTTCTTCAACAAAGTTTGGCGGGGTAACAATTTGAGTAATCAGTCTTTCGTTCACTTCACTTACAAGCATCACATTAGAAATGGATAAAGCTAGACAAGCGCCAGATAGAATTATGCTTGTGTTGATTGCTGTGTTGTATCGTTTCAGTTGAGGAAGACGTTCAGTTACTTTATTTCGGATTTTTTCGATTGCATTTAGACGTTCACTTTCAGAAAGGTTGGCAATGCGTTCGACTTGGCTTTCAGGTTGATTTTTATCGGTCATAATATCTACTGGTAGAATCGTCGTTGAATAGGATCGGGCAAGTATTTAGTTACCATCGTCGGGAAGACACCTTGGAACCACAAATAATGCTTTACATAGCCGGGCGGGAAGTTCTTGCCCAACTTGATCTGAATTAGGGTAAGTGCGCCACCAGCCATTAGGCCATAGTTGGTCGCATTCATAACGATGCCTATCATTCCCATCACTGCTATTGGAGCTACTTCTGTTACAGAGAAAGGACCTACCATCTTAGGTTCATTTACACGATATGGAATTTCATCCTGATTTGGAGCCAACATTATTTTCTATATCCTTTAAAAAAAGAAAGGTGATCAGAATTCCAGTGTTAGCACACCAAAAATCATGACCACCTTCTCGGGAGTTACTTACTACTTCCCAGCTGCATGCATAAGCATGTCAAGCGCAGGCATCGCGTCAAATGAAGCAACAAGGGCAGCGTCGATAAGGTCTGTGACGTTTGATAGTACAAGAAGACCACCAACACAGGCTAAGAAGTACATGCCGTTTGGAGCGATAACAGAGAAGTAGATACCACCAAGGATCATAATGATCATTAGGATACGACCACCGTTACCGGTTGCAAGGGCTTGTAGTTCGTTCCACGCAGAATCCAACGAGTCATCCAGAACTGTTGAGTTACCTGTTTGTGCTAGAGCGTATTGACACGCAAAGACCACAGCTGCAACTAACAGCATGATTAGACCGGTTTTCATAGATTGTGCAGATACTTCAAAATCAGCTTTAAGTAAGCTAGTCATGATACTTTCCTTTTTTATAATCGAGTTGAGATGCACACGAAGTTAAAAAAGTAATTTTTCCTAATACGTTATTTGCTTTGTGTGCGTTTTGCCAAAAGACGGCTGAAATCCACAAACAATAGATACAACGATAGCTGGAATAATCGATATATATATTGCCGAAACTGAATACAGTTATGGTGTGCTGTGTAATTTCTAGTGGAGATCAGCATCATTATAAAACCATCCTACGAACTATTACAACGTTTTAGTTACATGAGTGATCGTGTTTTTCGCGATGAAGGCCATAATTATCAAAACTATCGGTGGATAGAACTGCCCGAAGCCTGTTGAGAACGGCAATAACATGTAAAGGTTAAGCATAAATCCAAGGAAAAAGAATGTCCTTAGCCAGATTTGCTGTTTAACAGCCGACGCGTGCTTAAACTCATACATCTTTATCTTACGTAGCCAGTACCCCTCCATAATCACCGCCGCAACAAATGGGAAAATCGTTACACCCCAGTATTGCAATAAGCAGAGTCGAAAGAATATCTGGTAGAGCATGAGTAGTGCTTTCTCGCCAAGGCTGTCGAACGTTTTATTTAGCCAACTTGCCTCATCTGTACGAGAAATAAAATCTTCTACCTTAGAGTTGGAATCAATGGTTCTCTCTGGTACATATTGACTGGCAAGTTCGAATAAATACTTCGCTCTACTTATCACTTGGTCCGTGTTCCCTGAGCCGATTACTTCTCTTGTTTTTTCAACTTCGAGGTTCACTTGAACAATGTAGGTCTGAACATCCATCATAAAAATCACCCAACCGAAGGCGGCAATCGCAAGCGCAATCATAGCCCTGTGTTTGAGTGTATATTCCTTGCTTTCACTCTCGATACTGACTGCCATTAAGCAACCCCCGCGAGCTTTTTCATAAAGCGCTTTCTAAGTGGGTCCTTCTGCACCTTCAACTCCTCAAGTAAGATCGGTATTCGCAGTTTGTACTTCTTACCATCCTGCATCCGACAAATACATTGCAGGGTAGGCATGCTGCTTTGAGCCCCTGGAGGGAAAGCCACAACCTTCTCTTGGCCAATGTTTTCAGTAAACGTTGTTGCAGCATCTCCGATAAGAGAAGAACTACCACCAGCTCTGTCGCCACGAGCATACGACATAGTTTGTACGTTAACTTCATCAAAGTTAGAAGCGATAAACTCTTTCGTCTTAATATCCGCCACCCTTAGGGCGAACATATTAGAAGCAAGACCAAGCACCCGGTTCGCGGTCGCCGAATCAGTCTTAGCCTCAAGGTCATTGGCGGTTTGTGTACTTAGGAACACTTCGAAATTAGCCCCTCGACCGACCGCCATAAGGTCAATCAGCTTCTCATTTAGCGCTGCATGGGCTTCATCTACAAATAGAGATACTCGACGCCCTTTACCACCATCTTGCGAGTAACGACGAGATGCAACGGAAGATATTGAAGAGAGGATCAGCTTCGCGATATTACCTGAAAGTTTCGAGTCACCCATTGAGTTAAGGCTGATGTATAGACAGCCGCCACCAGAAAGCATTTCTTCAAGGTTTAGTACCTTACCGTCAATAGATTCTGATAATTCGTCGCTTAGGCGAGGGGATAGCAGCTTATCTAAAGGTGAAGCTGTTAATTGGTCAAACAGTGGGTCGGTAGAAGCCAGCATTTTTGAACGGTGCGATTTATCGTGGTTTACGAAATCCACAATAAGGTTAACGGCGGTAACACGTTTAACTGACGGTACTTTCTGCTCGTTCAGGTAGTATTCAATCATCGCTAGTAGTGAACCATCTTCACCACCATTCTCTGACTTCATGTTTGAGCGCTTCTTAGCAAAGATCTGTTCACCGCCGAAGAAGTCAGTAAAGAACTTACTTAGGCATCGTTCGGCCAAGTCATTGTAGTCGTAACGTAGATACTGGGATACGGTTGTGATTTGTGCCGGAATAGATACGTAGTGCATTGCCTGTACGATCTGGTTAATACACTTCCACGCGAAGTCTTTAAACGAATCACTGTCATCAGCTGCAGTAGACTTAGTTACGTCCATAATACGGGACGCGATATCAGTTACTTTCTCATAGTCCTTAAGAACATCGATACGCACTGAATCCGTAGCATTGGATGTAGAGAAGTCATAGAAAGGAACGCCCATGATTTCACATTCGTTCTTCATTCGCTGTCGCCAATCGGCATCTGGCTTAGGATCGACAATGATATTGAAGTTTTGGCGGTTAAGGGTACCTGTAGAAAGCATATTAAGCAGAGTTGTCTTACCGGTACCAGGTAACCCTAGAATGATCGTATGACCATAGAATGCACTGGCCATGATGTCGATCTCTTTCTCTTCACCAATGCCGTGAATATAAGGTTTACCACCTAAGATTTGAGTATCTTCCAGAGCCCCTTTTTCAAATATCTTAGGGAGATGGATGTCACTTAAGTCAGAGCTCATGGAATTCAGTCGCTCATACAAAGCTGCGTGCTCCGGCCCCCACTCAAAGCCTTTACCCAAAAATACACGTTCTGGATTTTCAACGTTGAACCTTCTTAGTTCTGCAAGTGACTTCTTCCAGAAGTAGTTATTTTTAAGCCTTTGCTTCTGTCTAATACGAGGCATCGATTTAGAAGTATATTTAGCCGCTAATCCTAAAGCTACTGCTGACAAGGCATAAGGTGCAAGACCTATACCGTTAGACATAGCGATTGTTGCAATGCTCGCCGCGCCGTATGACGAACCAATATAGAACTCAAATTCCGGACGGAAGAGATCTTTAGTGTCTCCCACTCCCCGTAAGTGCTGCATAGAGTATTCCTGCTTTTTCTATTAATAAAGTATTGGCCCCCAATTGGGAGCCAAGCTATTTAGTCTTTTGTGTATGTAAGGGTGATCTTGTTTTTGGTGCTAGCATTCTGTACCCATAGACCAGTCGCTATTTGCTCTAACTTATCTTCATCAAACTTTGAAAGAATCTTGAATGTACCGCGCTTACTCTCTAGGTACTCAACACACTGAATGATGAAGTCGGAAAGTACGATATCTACCGTCCCATCGCGATTTAGACGGCTTGGGTCCACACTGATAACCTCACCTTTCTTAATTTTCCCTGCCAGTAGTATCGTGAGGGACATGAAATCAAGGTTAGGGTAATCTCCCTCTTTATTGCATGAGATGTCTAGCTTAATGAATTCTGCTTGTACATCCGGAATCTTTGCACCACCTATGTCGAGCCTAGAGATAGCTCGTTCTAATGCTGCTTCAAGTTTATGGTCTAGTGACTCGTCTTGATGATCAACGTTTTCGGTTACAATCTCAACCTCTGGTTTACTGATCACACCGTGATCACTCGAGCCATTTATATCGACTGTCATTTCTTCAGAACTCTCAGCATCCACCATTTCGGAGTTCACACCCTGCCCAGTGTTCACACCATGAACACTCGATTGGGTGTTCACTTCATATCGTTCATTAATACCTACAACCTCTTGTTCCACAATGGATTGCGGGGTTTCACTTGCTTCAGCATTGTTAAAGGACTCTACTTCCACATCACCGTTTTTCAGTTGCTCATATGTATGTTCGTTGGCCTTAACAGATGTGTCCTTAACGGTTTGTGATGCTTCCACACTTTCAACATGAACAGCTTGCTCTGCTTTGTCCACCAGCGGTTCATCCTGTTCAGTGTTCACATGATGAACAGACAATTGGGTGCCACTGTCTTTGGATGGAGAGTCGGTATCCAGTTCTGTTTTACTAGAACCTTGTTTCGGACTATGCGTTTCCTTCGGTTCTGCAAACCCGTAAAGAACATCTGTATCGATGTGGTAGTTACGAACGTCTACTTTTTTCACCAAGCCAATAGCTTCTGCCTCTTCTGGCGTATGATCTATGCCTTTGAGGATAGAGATGAACATTGGCTTAGGAACTAAACCTTTCTTGAACTTAGGCTCAATCTTTAGGTTGCCTACAACGTGATTCCGCAATCTCTCAAGAAGAACGCTTTTACCAATTACAGGCTGGTCCGGGATTTCCTTCTGGGGTGAAGTAGTCGAGTCCACCTCTGCTTGGTTACTCTTCAGATCAGCTTTTTCTGCTTGACCCTTACTTGCAGACTTGTCGGTACCAGTGTCGGAGGCCAACTCTGTCTTTTGTGATGCTTTCTTACGTGCTTGTTTCTTTAACTCAGCTACAGACAAATTTGACTGGGCCGCAGGCACCGCAGCGGCACAAACACTTAGATTCATTGCTGGTGGAATGTTGGAGTTATTAACTTTGCCATTTGAATTAACCTCACCCGCGCTAGTTGAACTCTGTTCATCTGCAGACTTTGATGCGTCAGTTTGTGCTTTCTGATGTTTTACGTCATTTACACTGGCTGCCGGTTCTACTGGTACCGGACTTTCCGCTTTAGGGGATAAGTTAAACTCATTTTCAGGTAAAGCATTACCATCAACATATGCCAATACCGTATCTACGAATGATTGTTTGAGCTTTACAGTAGTCTTGTTACGACGCTCTACGTGGTTACCGTTAAACGCCCAATCAGGACGGCCCGCTCTTTTCTCGCTATCCACAAAGAATGGAGACTTAAACAGCATGAATGGGATGCTTCTAGTTTCTGCCAGAGTACGGTTGTTGGCACTTATGCCAACCCATTCAGCAAATAGCTCGGTAATGACATCTACTCTCGGTTTATGGGAGACAATAGCATTGCCAACCGCTAACTCTTGGCCACCAGCATTAGGTTCCATTGGAGCTAAATCCGTTTGTAAAGGGGCATCATGAGTCATCTCTGGTGGTAGAGAGAATATATCATCGTAATCTGGCCCTTCTTGCTCATCATACATCGGCATGTCGCTATACATGTCCAGTGGCACTGATTCACTGTTAGGTGTGAAAGGCATATCCTGAGGTGTTGCTATAACAGCTTCGCCTGTATCTACATTTGTTGAGCCGTTTGATGGCGTAACCTCCCCAGTTTGGGCTAGTAATGCACTTCGTGATTTGCGGTCGTTCTTTTCATTTGGAATCTCTGCAGCCGACGAATCTACGCCTTGCACTAAACTTTCTGGAGCATCATGCACTTTGGTTTCCGCGACAACTGCTGGTGGTTGGTCTAAAGAGAAAACATCCACACTTGCTCTTTGTACCGGGCTCTTTTCATCCGACTGGCTCTTGGCTGCCCTCATAGCTTGCTGTCGAGGGCGCGCAGGCTTGCTTGATGAAGAGCCAGTATTTTGCTTAGGCTTAGATGCTTCTGTAGAGGGCGTAGCTTGATTTTGTTGCTGTGGCTTAGGCTTTTGCTGTTGAACTCCCTTAGAACGCCCTTGTTGCGCATTGGAGCCAGCCTGTGCATTAGTTTGTTCTTTAACTTCACCTTTTTTAAGCTCAAGTGTCTTCTCACCAGGCATTGAGTCAGGATCGTTTTGATCAACTTGAGTCTTAATTTTCTTGACAACGTTAAACGATGCTTCTGGGTCAAGAATGTCTGTGCCTTTCGGCTCAGCTGATTCTTCCGCTGGACGCTCATGGATATGCTCAATTACATCACCGTCACGAAGGAACTCTAAAGAGTGTTCCATATTCAAACTCAATACACCTGTGATCGATGGCGGCAACTCGTTTTTTCCAAAGAGTAGGGCGGCATGCTCCAGAATTACTACAGGACAGAAACCAACCTCACGCTCATAGGTAACCATTTCCTCTCTGGTGTTCTTATCACGCTTAAAAACTTCCTTAGTCGGTGCGAAGCGGGGTAGAAAGTTATTTGCATTGACCTTTCGAATGAAGTTTGACGAGCTTAATTGCTTACCCAACTCCATAGCACTGTAGTTTAGGATAGCTTTAGTCTCTGGTGACTTGTTGATTACTGCCTGTTTGAGTTGGTTAAGTGCTTCTGGGTAACGCAACATTACGTAGCCCGACACGACAAACACATTCTTCATGAAGTTTTCGTACTCGAGCATATACGGCAGTTCCCGCATCATGAGCTCAGCAATACTCGCATTACGATTGTTGAGGTGGAAATCAGAACGGATTTTCTTATATGACAAATGCACCGATAGTTCTTCACCACGGTTTAGAGCATCCATTAGATATTTATCACCACCTTTCTTTCCGGATAGGATCGAACTTACTTGTTCATACAGACCAAAGCCCGGATCAGGGGATGAAGTTAGAAAGTGTCGCGACTCAGGCGTTAACAGTTTATCAAGTAACGAACTTGCCATACCTTCATGTCGTTTGAAACGACCTGCTGAGTTCATATAACGAGACGCATCATTCATATCAATGTAGTAGCGAACAATTTTGCGATCTGCACAGAACTCATTTAAAGAGTTAAGCATCGGGTTCCATCGATAGATTTTGCCATTAGCGTCCTCGCAAACAACAACCATATCGGTGATCGCCTTACCAACATCATGGAACAAACCAATTACCCAGGCAGCGTACTGCCATCTAGGACGGCGACGAGCCTCATAGTCATTCATTGCGATCGGAGGTAAATCCCAAGACTTCGCGTATTTGAAAGAGATGCTTGCCACTTCCAGAGAATGCTTTAGCAGACCTCCTGGCCAATTGTGATGATTGGACTCACTTGCTGGTAGTTTTCCAACAAAATCTGCAAGGTTAAGAATGAGCTGTCTGTAAAGCGTATCGAAGTTGTAGTAGAGATCTCTTTGCTCTTTAGATTCTGTCACATCGAATGTAGGAAGATCATGTTCATCTTGTCGCCAATGCTTGGCCAACATGAGTGAAGTATCATCCACACTGTTACGCGCATCTTCCGCAAGTTTCTTCTCTACATGGTTCTTATATGCCGAACGAATACCTTTGATTACAGGGACGCGATCAAGGAATGATTTTGTACTCTGTTGGTGATCTTCTTTTGCGGTGTTTGCCTGAATCTCTTTGTATACCTCACGGTGCGTTAATCGTCGCTGCTTTTCTCCGTTGGTAGCGTTAGTTATCAGGTTCGCTTTTTGAATCTCGTAAATCTCTGTAGCTTCGGGTGCTCCGCTTAGGCTTTGTAGCTGCAATAAGTAATTTGCTAGCTCCTCTTCATCGAGTATGTCTACAGATGAGATCGGTTTGATTCCTTCACGCGTTTGCGTTTGTTCATAACCCACTCCATTTTGTTGTGCGACCTCTGGAGTGAATGAAATTGAACTCTCTGATTTTTGCTGCTGATCAGCTGGTGGTTGTTGTTCTTCTGTATTCATCTTGATGATCGTGTTGAGGGCTAAAAAAAGGCGGTGTAGAAACCGCCTTTGTTTTGTTTGATTACATTATGCAGTTTTAGCGACTTGTTCTTTTGTCGCGTTCGTCTGTGCAGATTCTTCACTAACCTCTTCATCGTTCACGCCTGAAACTGTTGCCATGCGACGACGGAAGTTTGATTGAATGTTTTTGAACTGCTCAACTTTGATAGGAGAGCGTGCATCCATTCGAGTTCGAATCTTAGAAATGAAGCTCAGAGCGGTGAAAGCTTGACGGACTGACTGAATGATATCTGTCTTCAGTTGCTCCATGTCTTTGTTCATTGCGCCAGTAAGAATTACTTTCTCAATTTCGTGTAGTGCTTGGTCGGCATTACCCAGCATGTTGATGTAATCCCAGAAGAACGGATGTAGGAACACAAATTTGAATTCCACCGGAGATGACATCTCAATTGCAGATAGGCGTTGCTCGATACGCGGATCGTTCTCTTTGATGATCCCAACAACCTCTAAGTTTGAGCTACTTACTTCGTTAACGGCTTCGATTGTTTCTTTCGTGAAGTCGTCGAACAGTGAGTTGAACTCTTCTACACGTTGTGTTGCTTGAATTAAAGGAATCACATCAGAAGCAGCTAACATGATGTTTTGAAGTTCCGATTTTAGATAGCGTGACAATGTGTGTGAGCGGAACTGAACGATAGGAGTGATCGCGCTGTAATTTTGCGCCTCTTCATTCTCAACTACTTCTGACTTAGAAGCGATAGCAGCAAGCATTCTCTGCGTAGCTCTTTGGCGACCGCTTGCACCAGATTGTTGGCGGCGACTGCCTTGACGTTTATTTTGCTCGTCTTGTTGCGTGTTAGTACCACGGTTCTGGTCACGTTTACGCTGTTGACGGTTATTTTCTTCGACTACTGCTTCTGGTTTTGCCTGCTGATCTTCTAGAGCCTCCACTAAGGCCTGTTGACCGTTATTTTTTTCTGTTGAAACTTCTTGTTGCTGATCAGTTTTTTGAGAGTTCTTTTCCTTTTGGATGCTTGTATCAGCTTCCGGCTTTGTTTTTTTTGCTGTTGGACGTTTATTTTCCACAGCTTTGGATACATCCGTCATCGACAAATCCTCAGTTTGAAAATTATTTTACGGTGATCAGGGTAGGGAGTTAGCCCACGTACATATCCTTTATGTCAGGATCGATATTGTAACTCTCTAGCGTGTCATCGTCGGTTTTAACTAAAAGTTCTGCATGTACCTTATCGATAGCGTTTATGTTGTCATATGCAGCTGACAGAGCTTCTGCTGCGGCCATCAATGGATCTTGTTGAACTTGGTCATCTTGTGGAGAGCCATTAGGATCTTGAAGTTGCGTTGGATTGTCAATAACTTTGTTAAGTTCTTCAGCAATACTTGTGAGTTCCCTAGATCCTATCTGTAGCTTGTGCATGAGAATCCGGTAGTGATGTATTTCCCTCTCAGTGCGAAGCACAAATTCTTTCTGCCATTCAGCTTCAGTTTTGTACTTGAACTTGGAGTCTGCGTAGAACCCAGGCATTAGACTACTTTGCGATGCGTTGATCTTAATATGATCTGTTTTAGTGAAACTACCTCGACCGCCAGGTTTAGACATCTGGTACTTAGCTGCACCCCAAGTTAACCTCACAGTATCCGTTGCGATTTTATCTGGCACACGAAAGTAAGGTCTGTACACAATAAAAGTTGAGCTAAGAAATGTTTCTGCAGGGAGCTTTGCAACTGCATTGTTTTGACGATGTTTTAGTATCTCGACTTCAGCTTTTACATTGGTCCAATATGACTCTTGTATTCGTTCGATTTCTTGCTTTGCTATGTCCCAAGTTTCTTGAAGATTTTTCAGAGCAGGGAACACTAATTTTTCTAGCCCCCCAATCTCGTGATCTTCAATCTTAATTACTCTACGTTTTGCCATTCTTTTTTGCCTAGGTATTTGTGTAGTTTTCTAATGGATTTTTCATTGGTTAATTTGGATTATTTTTCCAATCATTTTGTTAATGCAATTTGACGTCCTAATGAGGCATTTCAAATGGATCATTTTATTGGTCCAATTGGTGCTATACAAACTACCAAGATGATCTATGACTGAGGCTCGTAATTGCCTGGTGATCTAGTTGATCTAAATCTCGAACAATCTGGACGTTCTAAATCTCGAGAAGGTGATCAGTGTTTAGTAAGTCTAACTCTGGTGGTTTGAAACCTTCTGGATGATTATGAAATTTTGATGGCCCATAACCTTGGAATGGAAACAAATATACAGTAACGCTGATTTTTGGAAAAGCCCCAATTACCACTTAGTGAGAGTATTTGAGTGGTTTACTGAGTTGTGTATGAACCCTGAGCGGGGTTTATAGCTATCTATGGAAGGAATGAAGCCTAATCTTATTATAAACCGATTCTAATATTAGAGTTGACTCTAACTGGACAGATATTTTTCAGAATGGCGCTTATTTCTGTATGTAGCAACCACAGTAAAATAACTGTCAGATTATAATCAGCCAATAAATTGCTGTCAGATTATAATCGGGAGAAAAGCCATCTATACCAGCGTTCATGGTGTGAACAGTCGATAAGATTAATGCAAGCAATATCCATTTATCGTCTGATTATTAGACATTTGATTCTTTCATGTGATCATTGTTTTTGTTAAAATGTTGGTCTATCACATCCTTATATTTTAAGTATCGGAGCTCTAGTATGAGTCGCGTTTTTAAACGTGCCACTCTTTCTGCTCTCATTACTGGTTTAATTTTACAACCTTCTTTGGCCTCTGAAGAAGTGCCTGGCTTTGCTCAAGAATACCAACCTGACGGTTGGTACTTTTACGTAGATCCTGATGAAGAAATTGAACCTGTTGTCGAGCAAGAAAAAGTCGCACCAAAACCAGAAGAAAAACCAGAAGAAAACGAAGAGGAAAAAGAGCCTAATAAGGAAGTAGAAATCACCTCTGCTTGGTTAAGAGAAAATCTTCCTTTGTTGCTGGATGAAGCACAAGATAATCCAACGTATGAGAATGTTCGCCGTTACATGTACGCGCAGCGTATTGCGCTTGATCGAGCGACTCTTTTTTCAACTTTGTACGGTCAGGTTTCTCAGCGTGAAGAAGCATTAAATGAGACGTTAAGACGCCCTACAGCTGGTAACCAATTGTTGGTTATGAATGAAGAAATTGATAAGCACAAGAAGAAGCTTGTAGCGGATAACTATGACAACTTTGGTATTTTCTTTTATATGTCTAGTTCGTGTTCTTACTGTGCCGCGATGCTTAAAGAATTGGATATCATAAGACGTAAATTTAAGACAATTGATATTCTTCCTGTATCAATCGATGGTATGCCAATTCCTAACCGTCCAGATTGGGCAACTCAAACTGTTTATGACGATGGTACTTTAACCGAAATAATGCCGGTTCGAGTGACACCTACGTTTTATCTTATGAATAAACAAACAGGTCAAGCAGCAATGATGGTCAATGGATACATCAATGCGACTAAATTTGAATCTTTAATGTTTGATGTTATGCGTGTTACAGAGGTTATAACTGAAACCGAATATCAAACAGCAAAACAAGTTAAAGACATCCTCCTTGTACCAAATGGCGATGAATCTCCATTGATGGTGGACGAAGAAGAACTTTACGAAAATCCTGACTACCTAGCTGACAAGCTCCGCAAGACTTTTAATGAAAAATATATGGGTCCTGATCGTGAGTTTGATATCCCTGGCACTGTGCCAGATTCTAATTAATTTTATTGGAGTTAAGTGATGAAGAAAATCGCAACACTCTCACTTGCAGCGTGTATTAGTTTGTCTCTAGCGACAACTTCAAATGCTGGTTCACTTCGAGACTTTACTGACAGTGTATACCGTTCCTTTACTACCAGTGGTGGTCCAGATAACTTTCGTTCAAGTTCTGGTGATAACGTTTATACAGGAGGTGCTTACTCATTGCGCTTTGGAGTAGAGGATGTACAACTTATTGACTTTCAACCGCCTTCAGTTTCTGCCAGTTGTTCAGGTATTGATTTTTTTGCAGGTTCTATAGGTTTTGGTAGTCGCGATGAGGTGATCCAGTTAGGTCGAAACATAGCGGCAGCAGCAACTGTATATGCCTTTAAGCTCGCGCTTAATTCTGTGTGCCCAAGTTGTGCTTCTATCATGCAAAATATTCAAGCTTGGGTAGAAAAGCTAAACGCTTTAGCAAACATGAGTTGTCAAGATGCTCTTAAGGTTATGGAGGACGCTGATAAAGAAGAAGAATCCAAACCGCCTTCTGATTCAGATTGGAATACTTTTGGTCAAAAAGTTGAAGGTTGGACTGATCCTGAGAGTTATCTAGGTTCAGACACAACCGATAACTACCTGAAGCGTATTTTGGCAAAAGGTATTGAAATCGCTGATATGCTTGAAAAGAGTCCGGGTAAGATACCAGACACTACCGATATCGGTTTTTTTATTGCGTACAATACAAACATTCATAGTCACTTATTCCCTTTTTATGATGAAGATTTAGCGAAGGCTGCAACTTGGTCTGTTCTTTCTGAAGGTAAAAAATGTATTAGTGAAACACAAGAGACTGCCGATGGTTCTTATTGTGGTTTATCTAAGTCTGACTATGCACACCAATATTCAGATTTCATCTATGGGAATAACATGGGTGACTCTGCAGATATGAGCACACTGACACTACCTGACTGTCGTGAAACTAAAAGTATTGGCACTACTTCTTTTGGTTCATTTGTTGTTTGTGACTATACCGAGAAAACATACACTGAAGTTGTAAAAGCTTACCCAACGAAAGCTCCTGCTTTGAAGTATCAGATTATGGAAGACGTTTTCGGTTCTCAGGGTATTAACAGTGAAGGTAATCCTGTGATTGAAGATATTTGTGAGGGTGATTATGTCAAAAAGGGTGTTGACTCCATGTTTGCTAAGAACTTAACCGTAGGTAATGGTTACACAAACACTCTAACAGATAGCCAAGCTTGGATTGCTTCTTTACTTGGCACTCAATATACGCGTGACCTTTATCGTTTAAATGCTAAGGGTGAATACCTAGATATTACAGAAGTTAACAGTCATGTGGAGTGTGGTGCCTTAGTAGAAGTAGTGAGAGAAAAAACAGAAAACGTTATCGATCGTATAGAGAGCAAAGTAGTTGTAGAGATGATCCACTTTTCCAAGAAAGTTCAGTCTAAGGCTAAGTTTGCCGATGTTTGGCAAAAGGTTCAGGCTGCTGTGCTCAAATTAGCGGGTGATGTTAAGGGTTCTCTCGAGATTAGAAAGGCAGAGAACCTTGTGAAGAACTCTGAAGGAAAGGATGAATAATCATGGCACTTGAAATATACACAAGTGGTGATTTGGCCTTCATGGAATCAATTATGACAGGCCTTGGGCATGTTTATAATGATGGCTTCATGGGCCAAATATTTGCTATGGCTCTTTTGGCTAATGCTCTATTGAGTTTAGCCAAGTATATTACTGACCAAAAAAGTGGGTTTTTGACAAGTTTTTGGCAAGCGATATTTCTTTACTTAATAATGTTTTCATCTACGACCACCATTACTTTGTACAAAGAGAATGAAGGTTACCGACCTATTGCTGGCGACTTCCCTGTTGGGGTGATGTTTCCTGCTCATTATATTTCTTTGATTGGGCACAAGATAGCTGAGAGATTTAAAGAGAATATCGTAGCTGTAAACTATGGTTGGGGTATGACTAGCAACAATGCAATCCTCGATCATGGTTTGTCTCCGTTGGAGTCACTAATTGCGATACGAAATGCGAATGTTACTGGTCATTTCGAGAAGAGTGATCTTCTTTCAGATCCAGATGACCCAGGTAATGCATCTAGCGGTATTGAAGAATCAATGCAGACCTACTATACCGATTGTGTATTCAAAGCGATGGCAATTGCAAAGTATGACTCTGATGCGAAGAAATACGTTCAGAATTTCAATGCTTCGATAAACGCTGAGGACCAGTGGGAATCATTGTTTATTGATGAAGGTTGGGTTATCGACATAACGCTTGATGGACGCTCCTATTACACTACTTGTGCCAATGCGCATGGAGATATTGGAACAGCTCTCGCAGAGCGAGCAGAGCAACATGTAATGGGTGCTTTACTTTCATCAACTAGTGAAGACTCAACTGCTAACAAATCAGAGACGTTCGATAAAGTTCTTGATATGTGGATAGACATGGACAATGCAAACAATGCACAAAGCCTCTTTTCCTTATCTCGAAACTACATCACTCATTACACGTCTAGAGGGGCATGTTCAAAAGCTACTGCACTTGGTGAGGCTGCGGTTCAAACTTGTACTTCTCAATATGATTCGGTCATGGAGAGGCGATATAGCGAAGCATCAAAGTACGAAAGTTTCTTAGAAATGCTTGGGCCAATGATCACTTTTATTGAGGGATTTGTTTACGCTATTTCGCCCTTTGCAATAGTTTTAGTTCTATTTTCTGGTGCGGCTGGTCTGAAGATGATGGGTAAGTATTTCACTGCTTTACTTTGGATAGTTTTAATACCAGTTTGTAACGTTCTGGTTGATGTCTATCTGAACGTATACTTTAACAGGTGGTTAGCTTCTGCAGTCAAGGGTGATGTCGCGGGCAATTCTCTAGCATCAATCTCTGCTCAAGAATCGGTTTGGACTGATCTAGAATCGTTTGTTGCCTTTGCCGGCACTGCTCAAGCTATGGTGCCAGCGCTTGCAATGTTTATAATCTTTGCTGGTGTACACACATTGCAAGGCATGGGTGCTAGCTTGGCTCAAGGCGCAAGTATAGGTAAGGGTACGCTTCATGCGAACCAAGCAATCGCTGTAAAAGATGGTTCTGGCAAATTTTCTAACGACCAAATTGCTGAGACTAAGGATATCGAAGGTAATTTCAACGGTAAGGTGAATAGAACGTCAGCTACCCAGCTTGATGGAACAGCTACTGACCAGAAAATGTCAATCAATCCTGATACGACTTATTCTAGTAAATTGTCCACAGCTCAAACTGAAATGGCAGCATTTAAGGTGGCTAATGCTAACGGCTACCAAAGGGTGGTGGCTGAAAGTACAGCTATGGGTGATGGTAATTCTATTACTGAAGCTGGCGCCTCCCAGATGTCAAAGGTACAGATGAAAAATCATGCCTTCACGAATACTTTTGACAAGACTTACGGGGTGGATGAAAAAGCTTCTCGAGAGTTAGGTAGTAAGGTAGCAGCAGCCGCAGGAGGAGGTATTGATATTTCAGCAGGTGGAGATCTTTTTGGCGTTTTGGATTTAAGCGGCAAAGCACAAGCCTCACTTAATGCTGCACTAGAAGATAATTCAAAATTTGCAGAGGGCTCTACACGTGCCGAGAGAATTCAACAGGTACTTAATGAGATTCAGGGGCTAAATGAACAGATTAACGATGTTTATTCCAATACATCTAACAAAACGATACAAGCTAACAACACAGATACTTATACCGAACAAGATAATGAGACCAATGCGGTTGCAGCTGAATATGCAGCTCAAAAATCAAGGATCGATGAGCTTGCAGCTAATGATGCAGTTAAAATGGGTTCTTCAGCCTCGACCGGTACTTTCTTTGCCGATGCTGCATTAAGACCTGAAGCAGCCAAGGAAATCTTTAGTAACGGCGCTGACAACTTAATGAACACTCAACGCTCTTCGTTCTTAATGCACGCAGCTGGCATTGATGGCTTGAAGAATGAAGATATTGCAGATCCTCAGTGGAAGGCTATTCATAAGAATCTATCGGAGGGTACACCAGAGACTCTAAAAGATACCCACAAAGAAGCTTTATTTGAACGAATTAAGCAAAACGCAGGTATCAATGAGGAATCAACTCCGGAAGATGTAGCCGCATTCAACAAAGATTTGTCTAAATATGGAATATCTTCAAATGGTGATGGAAATTATTCGTTCGAGTCGGTGGATAGCGTTATGGCTAGACACGTTGGTATTCCAGAAGGTGATATGGAGGCATATCGTCATAAACTTGATGGAATGAACAGAGCAGAACGTGCTGCAGAGCTATCCAAGTTCGCTAATAGTCTTAATAAGGATTTGTCTGACATGAGTTCGACTAACTTATACGAGGCAATTCAAGCAAACGCTGATACTTTTGGAGCGTTAGCAGAGAAGGGCGGTCATTTGGTTGAAGGTACGCATAATGGTGTTCATGGCGGTATGAAAGGCTATGCGACTGAACTTGGTAATTACGCTGATAAGATATCGGATATTTCGAGTGGTATTGGCAGCGTCGATGATAAATCAGAATTCCTTGATAAGATTTTAGCTAAAGGCGAGGGTGCTGAAGCTAAACAAGCTCAGTTGCTGGAACGAGGATTTACCGGTAATGGTTCAGGTACTATTGATGCAAAAAGAGCGAAAATCACGACTGAGGCCGGTGTCGTTGCAAGCACTGTAGGGGCAAACATATCCCAGTCTCAATCGGTTACGCCTAATCCCGAAGATTTTACTACTGATGTGAGTGCGCTTTACAACGAAGCTGCTGCTGGTGCTGGTGCATTTACTTCTAAAGTAGACAACAATCTGGCTAACAGTAAGCAAGACTTCATTGATAATGTTGAAGCTGTTCCATTGGTTGGTGATACTTTGTTGTCGTCTGTTTTTGATACTCACATAGATAACAATGACATAATGGAGATCCAGCGCCCATCGAATATAGAGCCAGCTGCTGCAGTTTATGAAGAGTTCTTAGAAAGAAATGATTCATTTGCTCAGCTTCTATCAGGTTCGCCTAGCATTTCTGAAGCTACAGTTTCTACTTTAAGAGATGTTATTCAAAGTGGTTCTGCTGATAAGGCTGACATTGAACAGCTTAAGTCGGAACTTGATCCATCAAAAGTAGATAATTTCATTAAAGAAAATGATGAATTTATTTCTGCAACTGAAAATCTGAGAGATAAAGGTAACGAACATCAGCAAATGGCATTTACTATGATGATGGCGGACAAGGGCCTTTATGACGACTATAAAGCTTTTGAAGCTGATGGATCTTCCGACTTGGGTAAATTGGACAACTTCCGTCAGAACCTACAGGAACGTACAGTTAAGCCTGTAGCAGCTGAAATTGCGAATACTGTAGATAAAGCTCAAGTGACTCAGCAAGATTTCATAAATGGCGTTGCCATGAGAAGCATGAACGACAAGTATGCCGAACTGGTTAAGCCATTAAGTGAGGTATCAAACCTTGAAGGGTGGCAAAGTGATGTGACTGATTATCTTACTGGTAGAAGTGATGATCTAACATCTGCAGTAGAAGCATTTAAAGGTAAGGAGATCTATAACGACAAGGAAGCTTTGACGGTTCGTTTAGAGTCAGCTAGAGAGGTGTATGACGATATGGATGAACTTCAAGGAAATCTTAAAGAAGAAAGTCGAGTTCGCTATGCTTCAGCATTGTATGTTGCTCATGGAATTACCGACAATGAAATGCAAGAGGTAATGTCTAGCCCTCACAATAAGGCAATGACTCACCCTCGCGATACCGAGCAACACGCAAATGCGGGACCGGTATCAACCGCAGCTTTAGACATGTATTCGCTAAATGATGAAATTATTGGCAAGTACAATGTGGACAAACTAGCTAATGAAGCAACAGATGATGTTGGTCATTTTGAGTGGAGTGGTGGTATATCGGCAGCATTTAAGCGTTTGACAGGAGGTTAAACTTAGTTAGACGCAAAATAAAAATGAATGAAAGGGGCCGACGGGCCCCTTTTGTTAACTTCAGTATCTAAATACCTCGATATTGGCATTTTGGATTTTCGAAGCTAATTGCTTAGTTACCTTAAATTTAGGGTACTCAAGCTTTGTTGGTATTCCACACATTGCACTATTGGTTCTATAAGGTTTTATATATTCGAACAATCGCGCACCTTTATAGTTGATTTTTTCTATCTGTGATGACTTACT
The DNA here is from genome assembly GCF_041466145.1 of Vibrio sp. 10N.239.312.D08. Classification (NCBI taxonomy): domain Bacteria; kingdom Pseudomonadati; phylum Pseudomonadota; class Gammaproteobacteria; order Vibrionales; family Vibrionaceae; genus Vibrio; species Vibrio sp. 10N.239.312.D08. The sequence goes on from NZ_JBFSSD010000001.1 coordinate 148,290, forward strand.
TGCATCTCCTTTATATCCAACCCTATGACTCAACAAGCGGTTACGATATTTACGATTGTAAGTTTTAAACTCACTCTCCATTCTTGTTACCAATGGTAATACTTTTCGTTGACCATCTATTGTTAACTCGATTCCCCACACAGGTACATCGTTATAGTCAATGTTCGTAGGTAGGACTTCACCGCCAGTAGGAAGAGAGATTTTGTTTTTCACCTCTTCTTTAGTTAGGTTCCAAGTAACACCGACTGGCTGGCTAGCAATAGGGTCTGAACCGAACTGACTACTAGGTAGCAATATTGGAGCGTTGTATCCAGGCACGTAAATAGTCTGGTTTAAAGTAGCTAGTTTTAAATTCGATGGTATTACTTGATGCTGAGAGAGTAGGTCGAAACTCGCATTCTTACTTTGTCTCAAGAATGAATGCCATGATTCGATACTTTCTGATAGTTGAATGCCTCTGCAACCATAATTATAAAAGGCCTCAGAAGTAAAGTTACCAAACGGGTATGACGAACTTAAACTTCTCAACTCCTTTGCACTAGATGCAAACCAAGGCACAAAGTGTGGAACACCTTCCAATGGCGAAACTTGAAGAGTGACAGATTCACCTTGGATATCGATAACTTTTAACGTCAGAGGGCGTTTAAGTTGTTCAATGTATGAATCATTGATCAGTGTTCCTATCTTAAGGTTAATTTCGTACTCCGCACGTTCTTGTTCGGTCAAACTCAACCACTCTTGGTTAGTAGCGTTCGCGGTTGATAGTTGATCCTCTACTTCTCCCATCTTCTTTTTTAACTCAAACTCTTTCACTAAGTCGTTGAGAGGGAAGTTAATCAATTTGTGACTGTAGCTATCCAATACCTGCTGTAATGAACTCTCGCTTTGAATTTGATACGCCGTTAACCCATAGAGTGTCTCTAGTTCAAGGGCTTGAGATTTCAGATTGGTAGATGCTGAAATTGAGCTATTGATAAGAGCTGAACGGGTTTCATCCGACTCTAGTTTGTCTACCTTTCGTTTGATCTCATTTGTATCAAAGCTAACCGTGGCTCTAATGGTCATAGTCACAAGATCATTTTCAATCTTGATGTCGTAATCTTCATTCTTAACTTGAACCATCGCAGCGGCGACGAATTTGATCTTCTCTTCATAATTATTGCCGCTGAGGGTTTGAGTAGAGTCTATGTATGTAGGAAGAATGTTTACCGTCTCTTCAATTAACTGCTGCTTTGCCAGAGCTTTAATTTCTCGCATTGGAGTGTTCACATTAGCTTTCAATGTGGTTGTTCTATCTTCTGTGACGAGACGAGTAACAAGATTGTCGGCACCGAAAGCTGTGTAGCTATTGATATACGTCGCAGACAAAGATGTATAAAGTAAAAACTTGATAATCGATTTCATTTGTAGATACCTTAACTTCTGTGTTTCTAAGGGGTTGGCGATACATTTGTTGAGTCAAGTATCGTCTAACCCTCACCAATTACAATTAAGCAGATGATATCATTTTTCTTAAGCTGCTTGATTTTCGTTCAGGGTGATCAGTGTTCTAAAGTGAGGGAATTTTTAGGTGAATGCTTCTATCATTGGTGGTAGTATTTAAGTTCACCTCAAAAAAATAAAAATTTTGGTTAATCAATGAAAAGCAAGAACGGTATAGTTGTACCTGTTCTGGCTACTCTTATGCTATCAGCTTGTACATCATCTGATTACGCATCTGATGAGTATTGTCAGGACCCTTCTCATAGTCATGTTGTGCCTGTTAAGCATCATGAGTCATTAGTCTATGCTGGGCCAACCAGTGAAGTTGGTTATGAAAACATTTATGAGCGCTATTCTAAATTGGATACCTTATATTTCGCACCTTCATTTAGGCTTGTAGAGGGAGCACTCCTAGTCAAAGCTGATCCACATTTGAATGAGGTTTACCCATCCGGTAATCACTTTGAAGAATGGATTATGGTTCAAACAGGCAAGCACCACCAAGTATGCACAGATCAGTTTCCTGCTTGCCTATCAAATGCTGAACTAGAAGAATATCTTCAAGCAACAGGTTCTCATGCTAAAGATTATGACCGTAAGGCTTATCTAGATAGCATTGGTTCTGAAGACAATATTTACTTTGACTTTGATAGCTCGAAGTTAACCGATAAAGCTGTCTTTGAGGCAAAACAAATTGCCGAGTATTTAGATCGTTACCCATCAAAGAAGATATTGATTTTAGGCTCTGCCGATTCTATTGGTTCTAAGAAATACAACAAGCGATTGAGTCGTAGCAGAGCTGAATCATTGAAGTCCGAGTTAGTAAGCTTAGGGATACCTGAGTCTCAGATTGTATTGAGCTGGCAAGGTGAATATCAGAACGGTATCGGACCCGAATTTCGTGTAGCTGAAATTGATTATGAGTAAACAACAGAACGAAATTACCTTATCGAGACCATTTATTTCCGGCATGTGGTTGTTTTTGCCGGTATTTTTAGTTGTTAACTATGGTTTTGTTAATGGTATTTTGAATGATTATTCTGTAGCGATATTCCCATTTATCCTAAGCTGGATATTGGCGCCACTTTTTCTTATAAAGAAAACGCTTAAGGTAGGCGACAAAGGGGAAAGTATCACTATTAGCGAAGATGTGATCATTGCCAAGTGGACTTTGAAAAGTTCTCATTCTTTGAAAGGAAAAAATGACCTAGAACTTATTCAGGAGAAGTATTTAGGTAAGTCTTATTATGTGATTAAGGGCCAGGGTTTGATCATTTCACTTTATGGTCTTAAGGATAAACAATATGAGTGTTTCAGAGCATTATTTGATAACTGATACCTCTGATAATTCAAGATCGCTGACGCTGGGTGTTATTGCTTCACTAAATGTAATGACTTCTGGGGTACTTGGTAACGCCTTTTCCAGTCTCGCACTACTTTCACATGAAATAGTTAATAGATTTGAATCTATGGGGTTATCTTTAAACTCGTTTAGTGTAGTGGAACAGAAGATATTCATATCACTAACTTTGTCTCAAAATGATGAGAGTTTTCTCGTTAGTACATTTTCAGCGATCAATGACATAGCTAACAAGCATGGGGTTCACCTAGACTTCAACTTAGTTGATATAAATGACCCTATGCAAATTTCTAGTAATCGCGATCTTACAGAAGTAAAAACTTCGTTGGCAACCTTACTGCCCAAGAAGGAACGCTTTTCAAAGCTAGAGCTTTTAAATGCTATCAATGGGAAAAAGTTCTCAATCCATTGCCAACCGCTGGTGGATTTATCTACCTCAAGAGTGAAAGGTGTAGAGTTCTTAATCCGTTGGGAACATTCTGATTATGGAATGTTATACCCAGATTCCTTTTTGCCGGAAATCGAGAGGTTCGGTTTGGAGACTGATTTAGATTTACTAATTCTTGAAGAAGCTCTTTCTCAACTTAGAAAATGGAAAAACAGCAAGCAATTCAGAAGGCTATCTATATCGGTCAATCTCTATTGCTGTTCGTTAGTTTCTCAAAGGTTAGTGGATTGGTTGTCCTCTATGGCTGAAAGTGAACGAGAATTGGTGTCAAAGTTAATATTAGAAATTACGGAAACTGGCCACATTGAGGATGGCGGTGTCGCACATAATAATATGAAGTATCTGCAAAGTTTGGGCTTTTCTGTTTCGTTAGATGATTTCGGAGCAGGAACGACCATTTGCTCTTATCTCACTTACTTGAACCCAAATGGAATCAAAATTGATCGCGCCCTTATCAATACAGCTTTTAGTAAGGATAGTGCTAAGTCGCGTGTAGCTTTAAAAATGCTTAGATCGATGATTGGTTGGGTTCAGGAAATGGAAAACGTAGAACTTGTCGTCGAAGGAATTGAGTCGTTAGACCAATTGGAATACCTAAAAGGTTTAGGTGTAAGTGTCGGGCAAGGTTACGTATACAGTAAACCCTTACCAGTAAACCAACTACTAGAGTCTTGTGAAGGAATATAAAAATGTCTTTTGAAGCAGAAACCTCGGATGATCAAACAAGTGCTGTCGGTTCAGATAACCAGACTCAATCAAACAACGAAGGTCAGCCATCTCGACGATCTCAAACTCAAACTCCGAAGTCGCGCGCAAAATCTAAAAACTCGGTGTTCGGCAGTAAGGCCATTTTGAAAGGCCAGGCTAAATTGGCAACTACTTCTCAACTAAAAGTCACATACGAACTTTTAGGTACCATCTTGTCTGAGCGTGAACGCGCGGATGCAGAAGCTCTGAGAATTGAAAAAGAACAAACTGAGCAAGCTGAGGCATTACTGGCTCAAGCAAAAGCATCAGGCATACCTGATCATATTCTTCAGAAAGTCATGGCTAAGTAGATTGGCTATTTATGTACTTTCACTCGGCATAACTTGTTTTTTTGTATTGTTGTTTTTGCGGTTTTTTACAAATAAAGCCGACATCTTAATGTTTAAAAGAGGGCATTCCTCCTTGGTTATTGCTTTGGGTTCAATCGGTACTCCGATTCATGAAATTGGTCATGCAATCACTGCAGTATTGTTTGGCCATAAGGTTTTAAAGGTTGAGTTATTTAACCCTAAGCCCAATGGTCAACTTGGTGTTGTTCACCACTCTTACGACCCGAGTAAGTTTTACCACCGTATAGGATGTTTTTTTATAGGTATAGCACCTATTTTTTCAGGATTGATAGCTTGTTGGGTCCTAACTTCTGTCTTATGGCCGGAGTTTTCAGTCGATGAGCTAGTCATGAGTGTTTCGCGGATTATTCAGCAAGACGGTCTTATTAGTGCTGTGGAATGGTTTTATAGAAACACATTTTCATCACACCTTGATATGTGGCTATTGGATTGGAAGAGATACTTACTGTGGGCAGTTCTTGTAACGTCAGTAGTTAAGCATATGCTTCCGTCAATGCCCGATATGGATGGTGTGAAACGTGGGGTGATTCATTTCACTGTGTTCCTCTATATTTGCTACTGCTTGTTTCCTAACCTGGTATCAAATTTCTTAGAGTCGCAGTTACTGTTTTTACTCTCAATATTGGTTGTATTTGTGGCGTATGTAGTCATGAGTCAACTGGTCATACTCGGTTTATCTCAACTTTTATATATACGGAAGAAAAGAAAATGTTTAAAAACGTAAAACATGCACGTAATTTAGCATTGATGATGCTAATTTTTTGGATTACCTTTGACTTTGCAGGTATCTACTCATTGTCGATGGCGGGTGCCGTATCAACTGGTGTAGTTCTTTTGGTTTTTCAATTTATTGTTCATCAATTTGGTACTCAAATGGTTCAGAACAATAAGAACGTTAAGAACTCTGACTTGAAAAACGCGTTGATCGTAGCTGGTCTGCCACTTGGCGAACGTATGAGTGAAGCTACGGTTCGTAAGGCTTACGGTGGCCATAACGCTAAAATTCTTCTTTTAGCTCCTGCTGCAGCTCTTGCATACACTTGTTCTAAGGTAGCTTTCTCTATTGAACCTGTGGTGTTTGCCGGTATCTTCCTTTCGGCTGCTTTCTTTATGGCAATGTATCCTATTTACATGGCAAGCAACGCTGAAGCTCAGTCATCAAGCGAGAAAGTAGCAGAGTCAAAATAAGGTTCTAAAATTTCCTCTTGCACAAAAAAGCCACTTTGCAAAAAGTGGCTTTTTTATTAATTAAAGAGAGTATTGGACCCCGTTAATATTAGCATCCATATTCTTTATATTGATCTCTGATTTAACGACATTTCCATTAAGCTTTACCATGCCGTCTCTAATGAATGCATTGATCCATTCGGGGCCTGCTATGGTGGTAGCTAACCCTACTGGCAACGTGATGTCAGCATTCAATATTGCGCTATCTAAGATCGAGAAAACGTTCTGCTTGGTAATTGACTCGCGTGAATACTCGTCGAATTTCAGTTCCGCGTTTACATTTAAAGGTGTGCTTTCAAGGTCTTTAGCTTGAATTTTGACTGAAGCTTCACCACCGACTTTAGCGTAATCAAAAATAGCTGTAAGGTTACTTACTTTAGTCGCTAGGTCTGTTGCAAAGGCGTTACTTGCTGCGCTTGCTAGTGATGATAGTCTTTGGTCAGTAAGGTTTGTAAACATCAGATCTGATTTGAAGTTCTTCAGACCAGAAATTTGTTCAATGCTGGCATTGATTGCTAAATCAAACGTATCATCTTGTTTCGGGTGCACAACAAAATCTACAGTGGTCGATTTACTTACCTCTACTAATCCGACGTTCACCGCATCAAACTTAACGCTGTATTTAACAGTGTTATTTTTGTTCATAGGGACATACTTTAATCTTGGCTGCTTAAAGCTCGCAGTATTACCCGCAGCATCAACGCTGATATCACCTAAAGCAGCTACTACAATAGTTGGATATTGTTGTTTGCCGCCTTCAATGAAAATAGCGGTTTCTGGAATGCCAATCTTTCCTGATGGAGTATTCAGCATGGCCGGTTTGAATCGCACATCACTCTTGAAGCCATCGAGGTTTATGGTTGTATCGGCAATTGCGTTTAATGAATTATTTTTTGCGTTTATCCAGTTGGGATACTGAGTCGCTGTATCGTCATTGATAGCGAAAGCTTTTGAAGTTAGTTGTATCCCCAAGCCTTCTTCAACCATAGCTACATTCGAAATAGCCTGCCACTCGAATCCATTAAAATCCGTTATTACACTTTCAATGAATAGGTTCCCGCTCTTGAAGGTGTAACCTGACTCAATCGAGGTGATCGCCGGTGTATTCAAAAGAACTTGATTATAGGTATTGAGAGCCATCTTTTGCGTGGCGTATGCACCACCAGCAACAGCGATAACCGCTACAGCCGATGCAATCATTGTATTCTTCATTTTCATCATGGTTTAATCTTTTGTGGCAACTAATGTGCAGTAATAACCATCGAAGTTATCGTTAGCTACTACCATGTAATCAGGGCGAAACGATTTTGTTTTAGAGGTTATATTCTGACTGTAAGTAGAATTATGCGAAGTTGATTCTTCTGCGGTTATTGTACTACCTGATAGAAATTTACTCAATTTGCTAACAGCCATCATTTCAGATGCTTTCTCATTTGAGTGGCATTGTGCTGCGTAAGAGGTGTCACTTTTTTCGTCATGGTACCCATCTGAATAAATCATATACTCGAACGAACTATCAAACATATCTTTCGAAACTTGCTTAGCTTCTACCATTACTCCAAGACTGGAAATGGTCAGAGTTGGCAGTAGTAATGCCGACTTTATCTTTTTGTTAAAATTCATCATTAAAATATCCACTCGTCGCATGGTTGATATGTGGTTGATATGTGGAGTTTGATGTTGATTATACCATCAACCTTTAAGGGTTAACTTTAAGGTTTGAGGTGATCAGCATTTATCGCGAACGTGCTATCGTTCGGGGTGCAACTATTGGAATGTAAAGCCTCAATGTAATGAATGATTACAGTGTCTGCCGCATAATTTTAACAAATTGGGTGTGGTAACTTATATTTATCGTTACAATCACTGTTGAAATGTGATCTTTACCCCATTATTTGGGTGGTAGTTACTTTTATAATGCAAAAAAACAACCTATAAAAATGTTGGCGCAGTAGGTAAATATATAAATGGCTATGCTTAAAACCGAAAATTATTCAGACTCTTTGGATGTGCTTAATTATGCAATTCAAACTATCCAATCAAATCGTGTTCTTGTACAGAATCGTAATCCACTAGATCCTGATCTGGGTAAGTTTTTATATAGCTGCCCAGTATTTATGGCTTACTTTATTAAACGTCATAGCAGAGACAATCCGTATAACGGAGTTAAGTCCTTTGAGCAATTTAGTAACCTCTCTATTGCTATGGATACCACTTCGTTCTTTCTAGAAACTGTAATAAATTCATCCGAAGTATCACCTAATGGTCAAGTAGAAGCTATAGCTGCGTTCTGCATGTTGTCAGAGAAGACTTTTGCATTACTTGAAGCTTTAGCCATTCCTGTTGACAAGAAAGTTGATATTGAGCGATTAAAGATAGCTGCATCTTCCCTTCTTATTAAAAATCATTTTCCTAAAGATGTAGTGCCAATGCCTAAGCCTGTTAAAATCTTAGGTGAGGGTTTACATGTTGACTCTAAAGCAAACTCAATGTGTGTGAAACTCGGTGATAACCTTAAAGTTAGCCATTTGGTATGTGATGTCATTGGTGTTAGTTCAGTTACTGTAGATTTACCACAAACTCAAGAGCGTATGGAAAGATCTCTCCTTACTGAAGTGGGTCGAACAATGCATCGAAACCACGGCATTGACCCTTTTTATCTTTAATCCCATGAATGGCTCCCAATTTAAGAGCCATTTTTTTTGGAGATAAAATTGTAATGATGTAAAGCTCTCCTAACCCCAAAAACAAAAAGTGCTGAAAATAACAATATGTCTAGCAAAATTTGCTTATGCTGAAAAATGTCCTGAGTCGCAGTGTATTGGTTGAGCAAGTGGATTAACAGTGAGGGTGCGCTGATTAACGACCACAACGCAACTAGTGACCATAGACACAGCTTTAAGCGGCTTTTCTCTTCATTGTTGATTATATTTTTAGGTAATTTAATTTTTCGCATAGTGATTTTATTCTTCTTGTTGAAAAGTTTTTAAAGGCAATGACTTCATCTACAGCATTTCGTTCAGTAACTTTAGCTGAAATGGTTCGCGGCACCTTGATGGTATAGAGCGTATATCCTGCCTCTTTGTACGCTTTCAGAAGCTTCTTATCGAAAATGGAATTGCTGATCATTATGCGAGTTGATTCAGGAAACCTTTCTCCAAACTCGATAACTTGTTCTTGCATCTGGTACGTAAATTTCTTTCCTGAGTAGGTTGTGAACATCTTCTTCCCAGCGTAAGGCGGGTCCAAATACACGAGGTCGATTTCTTTTGATGTGTCGAGTTCTGTAAAGCATCCGTTTGAAAGTTGCCAATTACTGATGATGGAGGCTGATTCGTTAGCTCTTTCGATGGTCCAAAGAGGAAATTTTTTAATGTCACCACGTGGGGTATTCATTCCGCCTTTCAGGTTAGTCCTAAATAACCCGTTGTAACAACAACGGTTGAGAAAAAGGAAGATTGAAGCAAGTTCATTATCGTATTCTTCCGCAAACACTTTCTCGTTGAAGTAATCGCGATGGCGGTAATATGTTTCTTCGTCATTTTCAGTTTCAAAGAGTTCGATACCACTGCTCTTTATGGTTTCATAGTAGTTTATTAAAGGAGGGTTCACGTCATTAGCTATTACGTTTTTAAACTCGTAATGTAATGAGAATCCACCAGAACCGATAAAGGGTTCCATAACCCGTAGGTTATCTAAATCATCAAACTCGTGATGCATGAGGCGTTCTAACGCCGTAGCGATAAACCCTTTGTTACCCGCCCATTTTAGTGCTGACTTCGCCATTGTATTTCCATTAAATTACTTCTAAGAATCAGAGTATCAAAAAATATTCTGAACTTGAGTTTGTGTCTGGGTGATCAGAGATTGTATCTTCAATTGTATCAACAAGTGGCGTAGCACCATTCAGGAGCTTGGTCTGCTTTGCTGAATGAGAAAGGCTGTTGCAGGCTCTCTAACTCTTCGAAAAATGCACTAGGGTTCTGTCCTGCAAGAAACTTTGGTTTGAATATAGTGGTTTTTGTATAGACGCCTTCCCCGGTGAGCCTTACGTTGCCAGGGCAAGCCTCAATGTAAAGTTTTACAATTCTTAGTGTTGTATTCTTGCATACCTTAAATGGCGCTTGGAGATCTTTGGCGCGCATTGAGCCGGTTGATTCGAGTAACGCATCTATGTACTTAAGCATGCAACGGTGTTCAAAGTTAATTTGTTTCATCTTTTGTCATTTCTATTGTTTATGTGCCAGCACCCGAAAACAGCTGCAACGGCGCCAATAATGATTTGGATAACTAATGCTTCAATAAGCAATATGCCGCTACTAAATTTGCTAAGGCCAATGTCCCAAATCAAAATAAGTGCTGTTATAGGTACAATAAGCAAAATGATATTAATCATAGGCTGTTGAGTACATTCTGTATGAAGTTCAGTGGAATCCGCAGGGCAGAATCACTTGGAGTATAGAAGTAGACTATTGTAATTGAAAATAGTAGAGAACTCACTATGTGAGTTGCTATGAACTTGGAATTCGATGTTTTGTGACGGTTCATCAATTGCCCAAGCAATGACCCTGCACCTCCACCCAGTAGGGACAGCATAATTAGTCTTGTTTCGGGCACTCTTCTTCTATTTCCTCCACTGGCATTTTTAATTGCGATTCTTTTGTCTCTTGTATACAGCCAAGCTGAGACTAAACTTAATATGAGCATTGCTTTTAGTACATATGTGGGTGGATTTGAAAGGATTACAGAAATACAACTACTTAGAGTAAGGGTGACATTTAAAATTTTTATCATTTTTAGGGACTGCCAGTTTGTTTGGGGTTAGGTCATAGTACGTTGTCATATTGTGCGACTAGTTTTTGAATAAATCGCCTTGCCCTTGGTCGCACATTACGCTACTATAACTGGGCGTAGTGATACGCTTCCTAATACTTAAGTTTGCTTTGCTTATTTAAGTGGTCCCTCGGGACATGGATGCTTGCAAGCTGGAAACTAGCAAGCATCCTTACTTAACTTTGATTGTGTGTGTTGAAATCGGTACTATTTAGGCTTAAAGCATCAGTAGTCAATTGTACTAACCAAAAAATATGTTCGCCGTGAGATCACTTCAATAATGAGTTTAAATTCAAATCGAAAAACTATCGCAATTCTCTCTGTTTTCGCAAAGAAGAAACATCCTACCTTATCAGAGCTTGTATCAATCACTGAACTTCAAAAGTCTACAGTTATGCGTCATTTAATAATGTTACGTCAAGACTTTATGTTTGATTATGAGCATGACAAATCTCTACGTACGAAGGGCGCTTATCGTGTTAATTGTTGGGGTGTGTTTAACCCTAGATTTATACGAATGTTAGAAACTGGAGATTTGGGAGAAAAGGATATTGATGTCAAAAAGCTATTAGCAAAAACAGAGTGAGTATTCGATAGAAATCTGTAAGGATTGCTTTTCATGTCACTGATGGCACTACATAACTCGAATAATCAAGCATCATTGCAAGCCGTTGCATCTAACGGTGATCTGTCTGTTCACCTAAGTTCCTCTGTAAGACCTGATCAAGTTCGCAATTTAAACCTCTTGCCTGAGCAGATCGAATCATCTCCTGAATTGATGGCATATTCGCAAAGTTTCCTTGAAGAGTTTAAGTTTGTCCGTGGCGGTTTACGTGACTCTTCATGGGATGAACTTCAAAACAAGTGGTCTCAATTCTTTAACTTCTGCCTTAGCAATGGCTATAAGCCACTCCCAGCTAAGCATGAAGTTGTCTTCGAATATATTAAGCACCGAGGCAAGGTTCTTCATAGAAGCACCTTAAAACGCGATATGTGGGCAATTAACCGCATTCACGATGCTGCAGGCTTTAGAGAACCTTGCAAAGATCAAGCTATACGGGATTTTGTTAAGCGGGTATCTGAAGACCAAGCAGCTAATGGCTTATTCATTACCCAGGCAGAGGCGCTTACTTCCGACGATCTGAATGAGGTTGAGCAACTGTGGCTTGAAATGGGAACTGTTATGTCATTGAGAGATCGTGCGATCCTTGGCTTAATGTTTTGTTGCCTCTTGCGTGGCAGTGAATTGCGTAATGTTAAGTTTGGTCACGTGAACAAGAAGAACCAAAAGTTACTAATCCCTATCACTAAAACAAACCATAGTGGCAAGCCTGATATCGCCCCAATAAATTCGAAGGCAATGAAGTGGCTAAACGACTATATCGCAGCTGCAGGTGACTTCTCCGAAGATGACTACTTGTTTAGGGGAACCACCAGCTTTGGCAAAATTACTAAGTCAGGTAAAAAGCAGATGAGTCACAGCACTTTGGTTCGAGTGTTTGAAAGAGCTTTTGAAATCGTCGCATACCGCAAAAAAGGGTTAAAAAAATTCTCTTGTCACTCTGCTCGTGTCGGTTGTTGTCAGGCTTTATGGGCGGCCGGTGTCAAGATAGAGAGAATAATGAAGCTAGGACGTTGGGCGACTGAAGAGATGGCTTACCGTTACGGTCGCGATTTCATTATCGAAGATGATGCACTCGATATGGTAATGGGGTAGAGCAGTGTTGTTGATACAACCATAAAACGATAATACAACCATATAGTGATTTTAAGGTTTTAAGTCATTGTTATAAAGCAACTATAACTGGTTTTGTTTGAAAAGCTCTCGAAAATCCATCATCACGTTATGGTTGCAATTCCTATAGAATAACATTGTATCAATCACTTACGAATATCAACTTATGGGTGTTTCAACAAGTGTCACTTTTTCAAAATCGGAATGGCTGAAACATTTACACTGTGTATCCCAATCTTGATGTTGGAACGAATCATCGTCCCTTGTTGGAATTGAAGTGGTTTTCTCCTTCTCACATATGTTTCAACATCTTGATCCTGCCGCTAATTTCTTACCTAATATTCAAGAAGTACGATACTAAAACTACTCGTTATCTCTGCGCTGACTATCTTCTGCTTGTGGTTTAGGTGGTGACTTATGGTGTTTTGCTAAGTTTAGAGTTGAAGCTATGTTTTAACATTGAGGGCTATGATGCCCCTATTAAGTTAAGAATAGCGATGCTTTGATTCTCTATATCTATGAAAGTTAATCTATGCTTGGGACATGTTAAAGTTTACTCAGCCACAAATTGCGAAAGGCCCGCCCATAGATGCCGTCACTGCTAAATCATATGTGTAACCTACGCTGATAACTGAGCAATTTAGATACAGGCATGCTGCCCTTGTTCTGGGACTACTTATCCAATTTGTAGTAATGAGGATTAATAAGCAAAGTATGGCAAACGGCAAGAGTTGGGAAGTGAATTTTAAGGCAGAGAAAAAATCCTTGAAATGGTCGCCAATGAATTCTAAGTGGCAAGTGTAAATTTTTATGTAGAAGACCATTGAACATGTAATGCTAAGTAATGCCCCAATTGTTAGTCCAATTAGCGACTCGTTTTGGGTAAATGGAGCCGCCTTTGTAAATCTAAACGATCGATGCTTTTGTACTTTTTCTTGCATTATTTGTTTCCTATAAATTCAAGAGTGAAACGAAATCAGGTAGTCTAAACTTTATTCGTGTTACTGGGTTATGATGGTTAGTGTTCCAAGCCTTTCTTTACTTATCTTGGTCGATCATTTCTTTATCTTCAATATCTCAATATCTCAATATCTCAATATCTCAATATCGAGGTTGAAAACTGTTTGTAAGAGTAAGATTTCCGCTTCATTGAGCAATGCGTAGCTCGGGTTAATGACGTCAAGGTTATCTCGAGATAGATATATCGCTTCATCTGGTGTTTTACCGGTGATGGTAAAACTTTCGATCCCTGTGGTCTTCACTCTTAGGACATAGTTCATAGCAATTCTTCTTAAGAAGCGATGGCGAATTGACGGCGCTCAATCTCATTGTTGGCGAAGGCAAGTAAATCTTCGCGCCTTACCTTTGGAATAACAGCCTCATGGCAACCTGCCACAGCACCTTCTAGTTTGAGAATCAGTTGGCTTCTTAGTTGCTGATTGTGCGCCAATTTTACAAAAGCATCTTTAGAACCTTGATTGATAAGATCACTAGCCGATACGATACCTGCAGATCTCAGTTGTTTTTCAATTGCGATGGTCATGTTTGGCAATGACTTGATCCGGCGGCTTCCGGTGTCGTTTTGTCTTTCTCCCTGTTTTTTTCTGTCTAAACAAGCGTTCTTGATAACTTCTTTTAAGTCAGAGTGTGTTTTTATGTACTCATTAGGAATTCGATACGCTTTCTGCTCGCGTTTAAATTTCCCGTGGTTAATGGATAGTGTTTCTAGTAGTGGTTGTTTCTCTTTAAGGTCTTCTGTTAAACGGCAAGTTCTCAGAAAAAGAAAGTGATTTTCTCTATGCAGGTAACCAATGAAAACATCATCAATAAAGATACCAAGGTGCCCAAACATGGTTTGAAGACGTACATTGTCATTGTCTGCTTTGAATTCTAAAAGCGTTTTTTCAATATTAAGTGTCATTATGAGGCTACCTTGAATGCAATATCATTGTTAAATGGCTTTATCTTCCCATGTTTATAAAGGGTTCTGTCGCTGCCATCGCTTGTTTCCAGCTTAATGCCTTCGTCTGTGTAACTATTTATGGCCAAACCATATTTAGGCAATAAGCCAATGTCACCGGAAGCATTATTGAAAACCAACACTTGGCCCTTCATTGCGACGTTACTCTGCGCAGAGTAATTGGGTTTTTTATTATCAGTGCTCGAGTAGGAATTACTTACTAAGTACCCATCTACGAGTAGGTTGTTGCCATCAAATGTCCAGACGGTCTTGATCAAGGTATCGTCAGAATGTTGATATGTGTACTCATACACTCCAGTAGGTAGTTCTATAACTTTCTTAGTGGAGAGATCATCAACTATCTGTCGTTGATAGAAAGTTGGTTCGACTTGTGTCTCGAAGCCCATATTTCGATAGGCAGTGTCAGCAGTATACTTTAAAAGGTAGACACTAGAGCACGCAAGTACAGCACCAACTAAGGTGATTACTTTTATTCTCATAATATTCGATTGTGTTAGGAAGTTCGTAAGGAAACTTGTGCATTATATCACACAGTCACTGGCTGAGGGAGCGTTGTAATGAGAATGTTTTTGGTAGGCGTATCAAAAAATTGATGAAAAAAAAGCCAATAGCAATCATACACTATTGGCGTATATATCTTTGAGAATAGCAATTTGGGCTATTAGGAATATATTTGTGTGAACAATGAGATTCACTAAACAACGTCAGTTGGCTAGGTGACCCCGGCTTAAAAGGGTCACGTTTATTAATGCACGTAGCGTGCCAACTTAATTCATCCAAATAACACGCTGTATTGCTCAATGTTTGTGCATAAAATCACATATACCCGTTACGAATTAGCATTTTGCATTTGCAAATTGCTATAGTTTTCGAAGTGCAATCATACTTCTGTAATATTTCCTGCTAAACTAATCTTTGAATGATTTCTTTCGAATTGAAATCGATTCTTTCAGCCTTTTCTCTATCATTTTAGCTGTTAATGTCATAACTATAAGTGTCAGAAATCCTATTAAGAATCCATATTGGTAGATGATAAGACCAACGATGGTTCATATAATTCCTATCATTGCAATGAGTAAGTTAGGCGAGGGGTTCTTCTTCTAGGTAGTAGGTATCTGAACGAGTGTTCATGGGATGATCAGGGTATAGTAAATTCTCATTTTATGCTACCAAGGTCGGTGCTATACTGGATGTATGATCAGAATTAATGAGATTGCTATGAAATTTAGTCCTTTATTCCTTCCACATACTCATGCCAAACGAGTTTCACCTGAAATCTCAGCTTTCTTGCACTCATTAAAGTCGCATCATCGCGGTGTATTTGATGAGTATGATTACGCTTTCGACTTCTTGATGGAATATCATCATAACAAGAACAACTACAAATCTATCCGTGGCGAGCTTTGTATTTTCCTGAATTGGGTCTGGAATGTTAGGCGTAAGTCGATATTCGATGTTAACCGTAAGGATATGTTTGATTTTGTAGAGTTTGGTAGTAACCCACCTGAAGAACTTACCGTAGGTTACGGTGGAATTCCGATTATCGCTGATGAACCAAAAAAAATTCCGTTTGAGTGGGAACCTACGTTAAACGATCAGTGGAAGCCATTTGTTAACTTGGGTATGAAACAGGGAAAAAAATATCAACGCAAATTCACTTCCCTGAAGAAACAACTAAGCATCATTAGCTCGTTCTATGCGTACTTAGGTGAAATGGAGTTAACTGACAAAAACCCTGCCGCTATTGCTAGTCGCAAGTTTCAGGAAGGTAATGTAGGTAATGTTGGTGCCAGTGATGAAGATAAAGAGAAAGCGCTTAGCACGATGCAAGCCAGCTGTATCTTTGAGTTGCTGGAATATCTATGTGAAGAGAACCCTGAACGTTATGAAAGATCTCGATTTATGTTCTATTTGTTGGTCCTAGCTTATCCGCGTCGGTCGGAAATAGCATCTCGACCAACACATTCACCGACGTTTAGTGATTTCAGACGCCATAGAACGCAAGCAGGTAGCTTTTATTACACGTTCTACATTCCACGTTCAAAATGGTCGAAGTCTCGTTCTGTGTTAGTGTCAGACAGGTTGTTAGAAGCCATGAAGCGATATCGCGTTCATTTAGGGTTGAATCCTTTGCCTGCTGCTAATGAAAAGGACATCCCATTGTTTGTTCGTCATAAGGCTGCATCACACGGTCGCCAAGCAGGTATAGTCAACGCTAACCTTGGAGATGAGCAAATATCAACTCTGGTTAAAGAGTTGTATGATCTAGCTGCTGATGTGCTAGTTGAACGCGGTGAGCTTGAAGAAGCAGCGGAACTGCGAACTTTTACTGTCCACTCGCTACGTCACTTGGGTATTACCAATGACCTTCATTCAGGACGCAAAGCTTCTGATGTAATGAAAGATTCTGGCCACAGTAGTTATAGCGCGTTCCAGATCTATCTAAGTTCTCGTACTGAACTGCGTCTTCCGGACCTAAACCTGAAAGACAAGATATTTTCAAATAACGACTTCGGCTGCATTAAAAACAAAATTTTTGAACCGGAGATGATCCACTGATGAATATGAGTCATACCACTCTTGATGTGGTGAACATTGACCGCGATATGCTGGTGGCCTTAATAAGAGAGTATGTGGCGAAGGGTAGAACCACGTTCATCTATAATGGTGAAAAGCAGCAAATCCATGTAGGTGACGCTGAATCACTTAAAGAGCCTGTCGCTCAGCAATATTTTAAGAAAACCGATGTAACCTGGACTTTATCTGGAGTCCACGATGCTTTAATGGTTCTGTCGCTTTTGACGATGACCGATGAGATAGAAGTGGAGTTTCTGGATAGCCAAATGTTGATACGCAAATGCTGTTCGGAGACTATCAATGGCGAAAAGGAAAGTATTATCCTTGAGCCCAAATCTTCTATGGAAATGATGCCTGCTTATCTTGTCTTGATCATGCTATTTTCATTTGCAGCGGCTATTGGTTCCACAATATATGCCTATAAAGTGAAAGACCAGTTAGCTAATGGTTCTAGTCCAGAACGTGAAGCTTTGATGGTTGAAGTATCTGCGTTTCAAGATGACATAGCTGCACTTGAAAATGCAGAAAGGCTAGGCGATGTGAACATTCAGATCCTTCCAACTGACGTTGAGGTGGACAAGAAATAGTCTTTATCTATAGAGCTAAGTCATTTATATTAATCAAGCCGTTATCCGGTGTGCATCTGTCTTAGCTCGCTGCGCCCTTCAGCTAAATTGTGATAAGAAAGACTCTACTACAACGATTCTCTTGAGACGCACGAAAATTTCTGGCCTATGTGTTTTGAGGATTCGGGCAATAAACCGCATACGGCTTTAAGTGAAAATAGAGTCCTCGATGTCCTTGAGAACCTTGGTGCAAACACTCTTGTTATTGTGGATGAAGCTAATTACGTGCATGAACGTATCAGTCTTAAATCCGTTTTCAAAAAGGAAGCGATCTTCTTTTTATCAAATCAGTGTTTACAAGATTTCCTTGGTGCCAGATGGTAGGGAATTGATACCTGTTTTGGCATTAAGGCTAGAAACGAAATAACTAAATTCATAAAGCCGGCGTTCGTTGGCTTTTTGTTGAGGGAAGAATGGGAACAATTTTAGATATACAAGTGCCAATCTACTTTATGTTGACGTTTGCTACCCTACGAATTTCCATCAGGCTTTTAGTGAAGTTCTACACAGCAAGAAAGCAAGCACAAGCAATCGCAATCATTCAGAGGAATGGATTGACAGTCAAAAAGATTAAACCAGGCAATGCTGATTTTGACAAAGACTTGGAAAAAGCTCTAAAAGTGATCTGTGGTACTGATTATGTAGCCGTTGATAGGAGAGGGCAATTGGTAGGGAAGATTGACTCTGTATGTTAGGTTTGAACCAAGAGGTAAGTTATCCACAATTTCTGTGCAAAACTTGTAAATAATGATCCTAACCCCTTTAAAAGATTGTTGTGTCTTAAAATCAAGCAATTTTATGGTAAGATAAACAAAACTATCTATTTGCACTCAAACTAATTCAGAGTGTCAATCCAATATTAGGAATAAGCATGAAGCTACTCAAAGGCACAGCCTTGATTCTAGCTTTCGTGTCTTGTAATGCATCCGCTGCTTATTCAGTCGGTTTGCGTCTAGGCATGGTCGAGCAAGAATTGTCTGTTGATCCAGTATCAAGTAAGCAAACGGATTTCAGTTATGGTCTCGAGATTTCTGACTTGAAGTACGTTGACTACAACTTTTCATGGGGCTGGGCCTTAAGTGCCGACTATTCGGATGTCTCTCATGGTAATTTGGGAGATGTTAGCACTATCGACGTTATGGCAGGCCCTCTGTTCTCATATCGTATAGCCTCAGTAAAGGCTGAATATTGTAATTGTAAATTCAGACGCGTTCATGATGGCATTTCTGTGTTTATAAAGCCCCAAGTGAATTACTGGTCTTCTGATTTTGGTAATGATTCAGAATCTGATCTTGATTTTGCATATTCAGCAGGTTTTAAGTACCAAGACTCAAACAATTACGCAGTTTCACTTGAGTACCAGAATGTTAGCCGTGAAGTGACATTAAACCGAAGTACGAACTCAAAAGTTGATATATCAGACGATCGGGTAATTTTGTCGTTGGGTTATCGATTCTAGTATATGCCAGCTTCGCAGGCATTTTTTCGTTTTATAAGGAGACTTTAGGTGTTTAAGAAAACCTCAGTCGCTCTCTTATTGTCTTGCGTTGCAACACATGCCAGCGCAGGTTTAGAATTTGTTGAGTTTACATCCACCAATAACGAGTCAGAGTTAGTTAGCAACTTTTCTAATGTTTATATCAACAATGCTGGTGGCGTTGATCTGTATATAGCATCAGGACTAGATCGCAAGCTGAACGTTAAACTCAAGCGTGGCGGTTCAATAATAGAAGAAATCACAACTTCCGTGATAAACACCAATGACCGTATCAATAAGGGTGGCAAAGAGTTTTATGGTAAAACTGTCTCCCTATCCAAGCTAATAGTGGATGGTGATCATACCATTGAAATTGATACACTTTCGTTGAACGGTTCACTGATAGCTACTGATTCTTATGACTTGACGCGGGATGTTGTTCCACCAGTCATTAATGATACTGATATTACATGGATTCGTAATGGATGGTCATACGGAAACATTGATCAGTTCTCGTATTCAGATAGTAGTCTAGAACTGCGATTAAATTCACTGACTGAAGATCGATCTGGTCTTTCTCACGTAGAATATTTTATATCTACCCCTGAACGTCTATCAGCGGATAAAAATGACCGTTCTGTGCTAGGGGCTCGATTAAATACAGATGGTGAATTTGCGGGTAATGCTACAATAGCCACTTCTCAAGCAGCTCATCCTAATGTGGCCCCAAATCAAGATTTGTATACGATTGGTTTTGATGTGTTTGATAAGGCTGGTAACAAGAGCTCTATCCAACGTAACAGCCATATAGACAACCAATGCCCACCACCGCCAAGTATTGAAGTATTCAACGTCAGCACGAATCAGTGGGAACCATATGTGGCCAATATGACTATTCACGCAAACCCAGTTAAAATGCGATGGGGTCGTGATACTTCAACCTTTGAGAACGGCGCCAATTCACCTTATGGTTGGGTAAGTGGTCATAATGTTAGCTATACAAATGGTTCTACAGCTTACTACGAACGAACGATGCCGATCCCTCAAGATTATTCGTACTTTTACTTCTATACTAGAGCCGGTGAAATTTGTCACCGTCAGTCACTAAGCAGCTTCAAATATTCTTTTGCGAATGGAGTAGATAAAGCGCCTGTTGCTCACAGTGTCTGGTACAAAACAAACTTGCCTGAACATGGAGATGATTGGGTTAAGAGCAATTCAGCACGATTTAATAAGCCATATACTATTACAGCCGTTCGACACTCAACTGAAGCTCGATCGTACCGACAAAAAGCTTGGGGAAGCTCTATACCAACGTGTTACATCGAACCTGGTCAGACTTACTGTGACTCAGCAACGAATATTTCATATTCAAGTGGTCGCGGTTACTCTCCTAAAGCTGTCTACTTAGACAGAGATTCTGGCGGTCTGAGTATTCACTATGGCTACATCCTAACATATTGGGATATGACCCCTCCTCAAGTGAAAAGTGTTGAGTCTTCGACGGAAACTAAAAGCATTATTTCCAAGTCTTATGACCCGGACACGGTTAGTGATTGGCGCGACCACATGTGGGTGATCAGCAAGGTAGAGGCTGAAATAAGCTCTAAGACAGATCAAAGTACATATCGACTATCACCATCTAAAACTACTCAATTAGATATTCAGAATCGTGAAGATATTTTCGATGTATCAAAAGTAGATGATGGTGAGTACGAAGTTACTGTAGTGGCTACAGATTCGTATGGCAACGTTGGTTCTAGTCAGCAACAGGTTAGCTTTAAGGTGGATAACACTTCTCCTGATATTGCTATTGAATACGATGATGGTCCTTTACCGGACACGATCGAAGATATTCGTAATATTCGATTCATTCTGGCTGATTCGAGCGATGCAGTGGTTACATCTGGTCGTTTGTTTGGCTCTAGTTCCAATGAAAATGTATTTTTAGGGATCATTGATCATGGCGATGGCGTTTATTCATTTGAACAACCAAAAATCTTCCCAACGCTCTTAGATGGTGAGTCTTATTCGTTAGAAGTGAGTGCTGCAGATGAGTATCAGAACTCTTCGAGTGAGACCATTACATTTAAGTACATGCCTCAAAACTTAATAGAAATGGATGTTCAGAGTTATTTAGGCATTGCTGTGAGGTTGTATGATGAAGATGATTCACCATTAGCTAAGATCTTTAGTAGGGCTCCATTGCAAATTGATGAGGGTATGTTGGCAACAGGTGCCCAGAATGCGTACATTACAAACCGAACTGACTCTGAGATTAGTGTTATTCTAGTATTGGCTGGAGGCGAGGTTACCGTTGCTCCTGGTGAGACTAAACCAATTCAAGTTGATTTGGGCGACTCTGGAGATGCATTAAACATCGAGGTTTATCCGGCCACAGAATTAGAAGGCAGGGCATCATTGATGTTCGATATACCTCAATTGACCTCTAAATATAATTAGGAATGTAATAGGGAGCCAATTGGCTCCCTATTTTTAGATTACGTAATTTTCTTTACGAAGTCGGTATTTTGGAGTTGTTGCATCTTCGATCATTCTTTTGCAAATGATGTCTATTGTGTTTATGGCGTCCAGGGACAAAGCAATACCTGATTCTACGAAAAGGGTTTGTATATTGTTTCTTATGATTTCTGTAACCGAACGTTTGTTGGATGCTATAAAACTAGGCTTGATAGTTAGGTTATTTTCAAAAAGTGAACCATCTACGGCTTCAAAGTGTTGGGTACCTTCGCTATCTACAATAACTTCTTCTATGTGATATTGGGTGAACAGTTGGGAAAGCCGATGATCCCATCCAAACATGAATACTAGCAATTTTTTTGGTTCATCTTCCGCTTGCCAATTAATTACATGCTGACTCATTTGATGTCTACTCCTCGTCTATATCGATAATTGTTGTTGAGTCTACGAACTCTGTTTTCGGGGTTAATAAGTAGTAAGGTTATGATTTCTTGTAATGCCCTAGAGATTGTGGCGTTCTGAGCAACAATAGAACCATTAATGGTTTGACAAAGTTCGAGCCTATTTACGAGTTCATTAAGGGTAAAGCTTTATTGGCATCGCGAAAGGCACCTTGAGAGCGAATATGGCTTCCGTTTGGTTGGTTCGCGGATGCAAGTACCTTTATGGTTTTCTATTTAGTTGTTGTTTTGTACAAGTCTTCAGGTGAAACCCAATCGGCTTGGTGATAATCAAATTCACTATAGTATTTGTTGGAACATTCATTATTCCATTGTTCGGTTATGTTGTTCTGCAATTGAGTGGTTTTCCTAGCTTTATTGACCATAGCGTTGTAAGCAGAAATTGCATCTTTACTTGGTGTTCTTATTTTATCAAGTTTATCGCTATAGTAGTTTAGGGTTTTTCTGTTCGCCGCCACCTCCGAGTCTAGAGTGGTAAGGTCATGTTGTATGCGTAGGCACATTTCAATTTCTTCAACAGTCAATTGCTCCAAACCTTGTAGTTCTGGGTGAATTACTTGATTTCCGCTCATTGGTGGTTTGTCAGGATCAAGCAAGCCGTCAGGAAAATAATTGTCGTTTAATTTATCTTTCATTGTGAAACCAACAATGATGATGAGTCCAGTTATAATTCCTAGATCTTTGTATTTCATAATTAATTTTGAGGTATGTTTACTCTGCAAGGTGAAATTATTCTATAGCAAAAAATCACAAGCTAGAATGATTTTCTGATTAATAGGTGAGGGCACTTTGTTTCTTTTACTTTATACATAATTGCTTCACTGCGTGAGTGCGTTGTTCATCTGTAACTGCTTCTGCGATTGAGCCATCTAAATTGTACCTATTATCACTATCGATTATCGCTTGTAGGTAGCGACGGCTAGAGACTAGCCTGTTGATCGCTCTTCTTGAATGGTTGGCACCAAATCCGTCGTGCCTCATTCTCTGTTGAAGTTCTTGACCAATTCCGACTGCAAATGGCATGGGTAACCTATATCCGACTAATGTTTTAAACGCAGAATTGATGTTAGCGTACTTTCTATGGGCGTTTTCGCGGTCAACTGGAGGTAGGGCGTTTATTTTCTGTAGTTTTGTTTTCATATACATTCCTGTGAGAAAAAGCTTCTGCTTCAGTGTTCATGCTGTGAACGGGAGTCAGGATGTGAACATCAGACTAATGTCTTACAACTAACAAACCTGTGTTCATATTACTTTGCTAGATAGCCGACGGCATAATTACATTCCGCTATGTAGTGAATATTTGTAACTCTATTTTGTTTTTCAAAATGTTCACTGGTGATTGGCTTAGCTTTTTCAAGACTGTTATCGATCTTACTTCGACACATTCCATTGCTTCCGTAGAAAAAACTGTGCCTCGGGCAAACGAGTGTAATGGTATCTAATGTATTTTTTAGACCAGTAAAAGATTCGATCTATTAGAAAGAAAATAAGGAATGCAATGGGTGCTGCAGTCGTCGTAGTGAACTTATCCAGTTCTTCAACAATCAAACTCCCAATAGCGTGAGCGCCGCTTAGAGAACAGACTACAGTGAGAATAAAACCATAGAGGTAGAACATCTTTGTAGCTTTCGATTTGTAGTTTTTTGCTGCAGTGATTGACAGGTTTGGGTTAACCAGATCATCGAGATTTTTGTAATCGAACATGATAATGGACCTATTATGCTTACCCAGATAATTACAGTTATCTGGTACAAAGGTGTAGGATTTAATACTCACTAAGCCCTTGTGTTGAGACAATAAAGTTTGCCCGTAGCGTACAACTCATTGTTTCAGTTGGTAGAGTGTTGATGGCTGTTAAGCCAATACCCTCAGTTGATCTGGATATGACTTACACCTTACGGACAAACTCAATTGTCACTCGCTGTCTTTCAACGGGCAGACTTTATTGTTCCTGCACAGCCCTTGCCCAATAAGGACTGCTTTAGTGCTTGAGAAATCAATAATAAAGTGATTCGGATAAGTGTGATTATCTGAGGCATTACTATTATTTCCTCTCAAAGTGCTTAAACTTGAGGTTGCTTTCTTAGATAATCTGCTAATTGTGTTTTTTCATTTACTTTTGGAATGCTCCAACGTTAGAGTTCCATGAATATTTGAATCCTTCGGCAAATTCGAGTGACCGGTTTGGTCTTCTAAGTTTGATTGGCTCGATCACTGGTATCATTAAAAAATCCCTTATTACTTCTTCGGTGTTTTCTTCCTTGTTTATCGCTATTGCTGCGACTTCTAAGTAACAATGATTTATTCTATTTTTTAAAGCAACGCTTAGTGTCAAAAGCGTTGCTTTTTTTGCTCTATTGAATCGCTTTATTGTGGCAAATGAGTGGTCATATAATCACTCATATTTCGAACTTAATTTCGGGATTTCCACCATTATATCTGATGTGGCAATTATAGAACTGCTGGTTGCTACAGGAATGGTAACTGGCCTATCCCCTTCACCAAAATCAACCGAAAGAAGTTTTGTTTCGCCTGGACTAATAGATACGCCGTCAACTGAAATAGGGAGCTTTGAATCACTCCTAACTGTTAGGTAATAGTCATGTATACCTGATGCCATTTGCCCGCCTTCGACTGTCATAGGGTTGAAGGTTAACGATGTAACCGGACTATCATCATGTTTAAGGAGTGGGACACTCACCGGTAATGTTATGAGGGACCCCAAAGTGATGATGTTTTCTGGTATGTACTTGAACTTACTATTAGCAATGGTTCGGTTACCGAAATCATCAACCGCTGCAACAGTTAACGTGTACCATTCATTTTCAATCAATGTAGGAAAGACTCTTGGAGTTTCAACTCTATAATTGTCATTTCCAGTTGCAACCAGTTTTAGTTCAAATTCATCGTTAGCAGCTCCGCCAGTAAGTAGGACGGACTCTATTAAGTAATCATTGGCATCATTTACGCTAAATAATATCTGATCTAACTTTGTTATCGAGGCATTTTGTAGCGGTATGTTCTCAATTGTTCCCAGTTCAATAATTGGGTTTTCTGTTTCGTACTGGATATGACCTAAATCTACCGTGGTTATATTCCAAGCAGTATCCTGAGCCATTAGTTCTATGTTGTATAACCCGTTTTCCAGTTGTGGTAGCGGTATTGATTCGTCCATAAATGCGCCGCCTAGAGGAACGACTTTACCATTCAAGCTGAATTGTCCTTTGTTACCGTCTACCCAAACATCGATTGTCTTGTTTGAAGTGTCAGTTATTCTAAGTCCGACCTTAGACATCTGAACCCTGTTCCAGTCCTCACCTGAAAAGTCCTTTAAAGCATAAATTTGATACTCGTTCGAATATGGTTTCTTTAACGATTTAGTCACCCTAGGTACTGTCTTGTCGATGGTAAAATTCATACCTCCTAGATTAGAACTTTTCAAATCCCTGAAATCATCTTTTACGATTTTGTTCATCCAAAAATGACGAATAAGAATTTGATCATTAGGTATTGCAGGATTAGCACCTTTCCAGTCAACGTATTGAGTAGGTAGTGATGCTTGGCAGGTTGTACCATTTACCGGGATGACGCAGTTGGAATACCCACCTCCGGCACCGTGCTCTTGTATGAACACTCTTTGGATATATGGTCTGGGTTCTGCGGTAACTCTAAATTGAGTTGGTTTATCATTCTGATTCGCCAACCCTAACATATGGTGCCCGTAGTTAACCCACCCTACTCCATTAACGAAGTATTCTTGTTTTACTGCGACAGGTTGCTTTGCTAGATGTGGGGCTAGATTTAAATCGTGATATAGGAAGTGAGATACCCAGCGATCATGACGGCCAATTGTAATTTCGTGCGTTCTCGGGTCACCCTTTGAATACACGGTTTGTACATGAAAGTAGGCGTACCCATCTTTAACATATTCGGTAGTATTGTATTGACCCCAATAGCT
This sequence comes from Vibrio sp. 10N.239.312.D08, assembly GCF_041466145.1. Taxonomy (NCBI): domain Bacteria; kingdom Pseudomonadati; phylum Pseudomonadota; class Gammaproteobacteria; order Vibrionales; family Vibrionaceae; genus Vibrio; species Vibrio sp. 10N.239.312.D08. The sequence continues at coordinate 174,054 of NZ_JBFSSD010000001.1, forward strand.
GTAAAGTCTGCCGGGATTTGCAGGATTAGCCCATTCATATGGCATTCGATATACCAATTTGAAATTGTAGTTTCCAACCTCCATACCGGGTGTATATGCCTTGTATCCGGTGTATGGTGAACCGGGTAGAAAATTCCCAGAATATGTTCCGTCATTGATGCCCACTAATTCTGGCAGGTAACCCGGGCCAGTCCAAGTGATATCTCTAGTTGTTTTACCTATATTCCCCGCTTTGTCGTAGGCATCGATATGAATCGTGTAATCTCGTTCGTAGGTCGGAAATATATTAGGGGCTCCGCCCTGCCTTGCCTCTTTAGATACCTGATTGTATGCCATTTCAATGGGCGATTGTAGAGGTGTGGTTTCTCCTCTATTTGTTGCGTAGACTATGATTTTATCTATACCAGATAATTGGTCGTTTACATTGGATGCACCCCAGTTCCAAACTTCGAAGTCCCCTAACCATTGATTGTTAGGTACGTTACTCAATTTATATGCAAAGCTATTCCAGAAAATGTTTCCTAAAGTTGGAGGTTCTTCATCAACGGTTAATTGCTGCACAGTTGCACTTATAGTGTTGCCCTGTGTGTCAAGTTGAGTGACATTTATGGTGTAGGCATTTTGAACTAGGTGTCCAATTTCGAGGGTTTTCCCGTAAAATTTTTCACCATTTACCTCCAGTGAGTCTCTTATTCCGACAACTCCTAGGTCGTATGAGTTAGTTCCGCTTTCGGATGTAATGTCTACAACCACGCGACGATCTAGGCCTGAAATTAGATGAAGTCTTAAACCTGAATGGTTAGGAAGAAAGTTAACCCCTTCTTTGAACCTTTTATTTTCACCATTCGTTTCAATGTAGTGAACGTTCGCTAAGACTTTACTAGTAAAGATTAAAAGTAAGACTGTGAAGATCTGTTTTCTATTCATTTGGATAAAATTCCTATCTAATTGTCATTTAAACTGTAACAATGCCTTGAGTGTCTCGAGGGTTCGGATTTACGATGTTTTCAGCATTCACGCTGAAGCGCTCGTTTTGTTCTTTGATTGTGTCGCCATAAATTTTAATGCTTGTTTCACCGGGAGCGAAGGTTACTTTTCCGCCAACACCTTCATAGTCAATTTGACTGAAATCAACGGCACTGATATCAACGTTCCCTTCAGAACCACCCGCAGGCACTACGGTTAGCCAATCCCATAAAGGGTGATTTCCATATCGTGCAATAAGATCCGAAACCAGCACCGGAGATCTATTTACATTACCCCAGAATCGAAGGTTAAAATTAGATGCGATCTGATTGACTGAACCCTGAAAAACGTCGTGATCGATGATAAGCATAATGCCAACCCCACTTTTAGAGTAATCACCAAACGCTGAGATTGTTGATTGAGTAAAAGCGTTTGAGGACCAAGTTTCTGATCCCATACCTATCACTGCTTGGTAATTTTTAAGTTCAGCTAGAGTAATGTTCGCATTTCCGACCCCGCCATAGTTATCTACATCTTTGATAGATATTGGTATGCCATTGTTAGTTGCCCATGTTGTGAATGAACTACCAAAGCCTGCAACGCCGCTGTAATCTTTTACTCTGTAGTTACCACCATGACTAGCAGGTTTATCACCTAGTAATAAAACGCCGTTGCCAAAGTTATCGGTTTTGATCCAGTCCCTTACGTTGCACATATAAAGCCAAGTACCACCTAAGCCATCGGAATTATTATATATTTTTGGATACCACCATCTAGAACTAAGCGCCCACCGTTTGGATTGTCAACGATTGAGATAAACGGATTTCCATAATTCATACGCTAAGTTTCTAGCTTCACCAGCGATACTTGCCGTGTCGTTATCATTGGTAATGTACTCAAAAGTGACAGGCTTTCCGTAGTTAACATCCATTGAGATTGTTACGTTAACGTTTTTGTTGTCACTGTTTCCTTCGTTTAAGCTTGCATCACCGACAACTAGTTCTGGTACTTTATCGAGCGAAGAGACCTATTGAGGTATACGCACTACATAGTCAAACTTCGACTCAGCGTTGTTCGTTGCTTTAAAAGGGATTCTTAGACGGCCATCGTCGTCAATCACTGAAGTAAAGGTAACCGTTTGACCAGGTGAAACAGTCGTAGAACCATTGAGTATTACTGGTGCGTTTGAATTTGCATTCAGAGTAAAGTTGACGGCTTGAGGTCCAACGGCAAGGTTACCTTGAATTGAATATAGTTCACCAGTAATTAAGCCGGGCGCCGGGTTGTCGGCGTAGTCGGTCACCATTTCTTGTAGAGCGAGGCCAATTTGTGTTTTGTTGTCTATGGTGACTTTTTTCGTGTGATCAATTGTATCGACTGATTTAGTGTCATTAGCAAACGCCAAGGTAGACGCTCCCGCTAGAATGGATGCGAGGACAGTAATCCTTACATGTTTATTTTGCAATCTCATAAATAATCCTGTTATGGAGCGTATTCTGACAATTGGTGATCAATTCTATCTTTGAGAATTTCTATTTGAGCCTTATTTAGATGCATTTCGGCAACTTTGTTATTAGCTTTCAAAGTTGCTACGTCAACTAAGTAGAGGTGGAGTCCGTTGCTAGCTTCCGAAATCGATGATGCTAACTTGGTATTGTTATCAATTTTGAGGCTGAACAGACCCTGCCCTCTGATTTGTTCAAATCCAATTGATGTTGTTGGTCCGATCATAATGCTACCTAAATTAAGGTCAATATGAGTAGGCCCAATTGACGGAATAGCCGCCTGCCATTGTTTATTTTTGTCAGTCATTGTTATTCAACTAAGGTAACAGTCAGCTTGCAGAAGAGATGTTACATTTTAAAAAGATGGAAATTGCTATTTAATATTACTCTTTTTTGCAATGGAGATCGACTTCAATAAGTAGTGGTAATATTGATGTTTAATCGTACAAGATGTATATTGTGAACTATCTCCACATTAAATCTATTATCTCACTCACATTGAGGGAATATTTGTGCGTATAACCCTAGCATTAGCTGTATCTGCAGCAATGTCGTTTAGTGCAAATGCAGCAATGGTTGATCTCGGTTCTTGGGTTCAAGAAGGTGCCGCAGCTAATGGTACATGGTCCTTATCTAGTGACCGACATTCTGTTTATCAATCAATTAATGGTCACCCGACGGCCTATGTCTCTACAGAGTCTTATGATTATCGAGTCTTTAGAGGGGACATCCGCGTAGAAACGAGTACGGACGACGATTACATTGGATTTGTTGTGAGTTACACACCGAATGACTTTATCATATTTGACTGGAAGAGTGCCGATCAAGGCGACGCTCTGAAAGGTTTTTCTCTCATTCACTCTCATGGCACTTTAGATGACTTGAAAAATATTGGTTGGGGAATCCATGAGGCTAACACTTCTAAATCCACTTTATTGGCGCGTGATCGCAGCCGAGGTTGGACCCACAATACATATTATGATTTTCAAGTTCAATTAAAGCCCGGTCGAATCATCGCTTCGGTCGATGGTCAGGTTATTTTTGATGTCGAGACAGACGCGGTTAAACCCGGTCGATTTGGTTTTATCAACTGGTCTCAAAGTGATGTGCGGTACCATTCTATCCAAGAGCTACACCCACCCATCCCTGAAGATTTCAACTTAAATGTTGACCAGGGTAAGGTAACTCGAGTTAATGGCGCGTGGACAGATGGTAATACAGATGACAGTCATACCTGTCAGCTAGTTAATCAGCCTGCTAATGGTCATGTTACTTTTATTCCACCGTGTAGTTTCGACTACCAGCCTCATCCAGATAAGAACGGCGTGATTTCTTATTCCTATCGAGTAACAGATAGCAGTGGGATTGAAGCTGATGGCATTGTGACAATGAATGTACAAGCATCTGGTTTAAATGTTGACCTCCCATCACATATGATTGCAGGTCAGCAATACATAGAAAATATTGAATTCGCAGGTACATTTAGCAACGGTTTTACTAAGCCATCAATTACCGTCGCTAACGCTCCTTCTTGGATTAGATATGACGATGCCAACTCTCGATTTGTTATGACACCCACTAATGATAATCTTGGTTTATATGAAGATATTGAGATTACTGCAGTTAATGCTAATGGCAACCTAGTCACACTAGGTGACTTCGATATTCAGGTAATCCCGAGTGATAAAGACGATTATTTAACCCAAGAATTCACGCTTATACCAACCAATGAGCCTATCCTTGATGGCGATGATAACTACATTGTTTCCGTAGAAATCCCGCCTCTAGCATCAGGTGAAAATAATTTGGTTGAGGGCCCGCATGAGATGGTTGTAAATACGGTTAACTCACCAGAAACTGTTGTTAAGTACCAAAATCAAGTTCTAGCTCCAGGTTCGAGTAACTCTTTTACCGTTGATATAAACCCTCAAGGTACGGTTATACCATTCGCAGTGCACGCTCCCCAGGATGATAATGCAGGGTTCACACTGGATTTTCCTTGGATAGATTCGCCTGATGATTTGCGTTATGTGCGGGCTGTAGCTTGTGGCGATAACGACTCAACTAATTGTCGTTACAGTCTTGAATCGGATCGCAGATCTGCACCAAGCGGCCAGATTCAGGTGATATTCCGTGACTACGAAACGAAAGAGTATTTAACTGAATCGTTCTCAACATCTGACTACGCATCTTCACAGTTCATGTCTAAGGTATCAAACATGACTGATCGAGATATGTTTGCAGTGAATATTAACACTGGTAGCGCTACAAGCTTTGTGAATGCATTAAAATCTGCTGTCGGTGACGGTAGTTTAAACACAGCTCTGAATACTTACTCCGGTAAAGATTCGGGTACAGTGGTATTTGTGAAGTCTAAGGGCGTAATTGATAGTAAGTTCGACGGTGCTTATCGTTGGGGTACATCTATGCAGACTTGGGTAGGTTTGGAGAATTAGATCTTAACTTGGTTATTCCAAAGGCGCTCTCAGGAGCGCCTTTTTAGTATCGTGCTTTTAATTCTAAACACTGGTGTATTAGTTGTGCCTGCCCTAGCCTTTTCGCTTTTACTGAAATCTGACTAAGTAGGTCTAATGCCTGCTTCTTCGCCATGTTAGTTTGCACTATGTAGTTTATGGCATCCTTTAATTCCGCTGATGATTGGCAGTTTTTTATCATTTCGGCTGTAAGAGGTTCTTGGTGAAACGCTGGCTGCATACTACTGTTTGTTCGGGTTCTTAAAAGCTAACAATGTGTTCTGGAAGTAATTTAGTAGTGCTTCCACGTTCGGTTCAAGTGTTGTTGTGCGTTCTTCTTCGAGCATTAACGGTTGCTCACCATCAATTTCAACAAATGGCGCCTTTGGGCGAATGTTAGATCTAGTTAGAATACCCGAACCGTCTTTCGATAGTGCCATTGTTGTATAGAGAACACCATTGGTAGCCTTAAAAAACTCAAGGCCCTTCTCGGTTCGGTGTGACAATGGGATGACCACTCCGTTTTGGTTGATAGCTTCCTGAAGGATCGCGCGTAATTCTTTATAGTCTTTAATTTGTGTCATTGTGTGCTCTCGGGGCAATTTGGCTTAGGAGGGATAAGGTATTGTAACTTGGCTTGTGCATAGTGTGAACAGGTAATGTACGTTCGCAAAATTCAAAGCAAAAAAAAACCCCAGTCATATGACTGAGGTTTAATGAGGTTAATTACGGTGTGGTTATTGGACAAACTTCTTGGAAGAATTCAATAACTTCACGGTCGCCGCTAATGGCAGAACCGATCATAAAGTCCAAGTTGTCTGAGTAACAACCAATTACTTCATTTACGATTTCTGTGCCGCGTTCGTTAAGGTTAGCGCATTCAAGCGTTTCAATAATTTGTTTCCATTCGCTACGGTAACCGTCTCGGTTACCTGCTTTAAATAGCTCCAAGAAATATTGAGGCTCATTTGATGGAATGTTGAAGTCAGGCTTCTGACTTGTTTCAATTATTGCTTGTTGTTTTTCACGCGAATCTACAAACTCAATGACTGTCTTGTACTTATCTTTAGCACCATCATCAAAATACGCTTTAACAACTTTTGCCATTTCGCTGTGTACCATGCCCCAGCGATTTATCATTTGAGATTCACAAATGATAATTGAGGCAATTTTTTTCAAACACTCATAGCTTGTTTCATCGAAATTACCATACTCGGCAGCTTCATTGTGCAAGCTGTTGAGTCTATTGGCATCAAAGGTATTTTTGCCAGTAGGCATGTTAAGCGGTAACACAAGTGTTGAAGTGTAACCTAGGAAGATGTTTACCTTCTCTTGTAAAGAACGTAGTGCTTTAGAGTTGATTGTATTTTTCATTAGTAGTTCCTTGATCATTTACTATGCAGCTGTAAATGTCTTGTTGGGTTGGTTTAGGTGTTTAAATTTGTGTGATTTTGGATATTCATCGTGAGCAAGTTACACCAAGAGATGTGCGGTACTGATCGATGGTTGAATATATCCATTGCCATGAGGTTGGGCCTTGGTCATTTTCTAGGTCTGTTGACATCCAATGATCCACTGCTCTCTCCCAAAGTACGTTAGGTTTTAATAATCTAGATTTGCGTTTTAATCCGCGTAATAGATTATCGAGTGTTTCGAGCATTTCCTGCTTTTGTTCAGAGTCCGTTTCACGAAACCATTTTTGGCGTTCAAGCCAAAGTTTATAGGTGATCGTTTCACGGAAAAGAGTTTAATAAAGTGTCGCTTGACGAGTTGTATCTGTCACTAATGTTTCCATCATATGATCAGCAAAGTCTATAACGATTTTGTCGAATAAGTATCCAATTCCTCTTGAGGACAAGCCTGTAGGAATTTGGGTTTCGACTGCATTTCTGAAATCTGCTGCATCGCATGAGACTTCTCCAATCTTAAAACTCACCAAAGTGGTAGCATCTTCATCCGGGTCAAGCCCGTATCTATTGTGGATGCTTTTCTCATTGAAAGTAATCCCATAAGCGTCAATAAACGCTTGCTGGTTGGTCTTATTACAATGAAAGTTCACGTACCAATGCACAGGGTTGGAACCGTTCTGGAGCATCCCTGTTATGGAGTGTGGCACTTTGGCTAATGTGAGTTCCGTTGATATTGCTTTCGCGAAGATGGCACAGTCGCTATGACCATATTGGTTCCTAAATTCCTTACTCGAATGCTCATAAGCAGGGTTTTGCAGCATTAACATTCTGTAGAAATTTCGGTATTCAGGACGATTATGAATGGCACTTTTGTCAGGTTGGATAGTGTCTTTTTTCATGGGTAGTTACTTGTTTAAAAAGGTACCACCCACAAGGATGATACCTTGCGGTTTGAAGTTTATGGAAATTTAAGCTTCGTATTGACTCAAAAATTGAAGAAATGTCAATTCTCCAAGTTCTTTGTCTTCGATTTGGTCTTTCACACTCCAATGATGGTCACGACAAGTTTCAGACCACTCGCCATCAATCTGTTTAAATACAATCTCATTCCCTTCTAGGTCTTGGACCGGAAGATCATGACTCGTACTTGCAGACTCTAGCATTGATTCAAGTGAATCAAACACGAACAAACCATGCTTGATTAGATCCTCTTTGCTTAGCTTGTTGTATGGATGCGTATGTACTTCTTGCTCTAGAACGAAGAAGTGACCGTTTGGATTGATTACAAAGATAAATTCGTAATTGTAGCTATCAAACATTTTATTTCCTTAGTACGAATTCATGTACGTTTCAATAGCTCTTGAACAGCTGCTGTATGTACACGATGTGCTAACAAAAACCAAAGCATCATTGACAAAAACTGCTATTGGTAGGTTTTGGTGTTCGATACCAAAATCAAAAGCTTTTAGCGGTTTAATTGTTACTTCAGCTAATCCATTTTCTAGCTCATTAGCATTATTTTCAGTCATTACATCAATCATGCTGTCTACACATGTTGGTAGATATAGAGTGATCATTTGGGCAACCATCTGCATGGATTGCTTTTTGAACTCAGGTTTTAAATGCTTAAGCATGAGCTTACACATACGAGAAGTAAGTTGAACGCAAGCACATGTTTTATCTGTAAAGTGAGGTTCAGATTTACAGATAGTGCAGCATGATTTTTCTGAAAAGTCTTTCAGGAGAACTTGTTCATTTAACTCCTCTTTGAAGGCCTTAAAGTGGGTGCGTTGACGTAGTTTAAGATCATCAGTGTAAAATGGTTGTAGTTTGATTGCAGTAGTCATATTTAGTCTCTCGATATGTAAGTTAAATGGACTACTACCCAGTCGGGATTAGTAGCCCGATTGGGGTTTATTCAGTTAGAGCGTCTTCATTGAAAACGATCATGTACTGGTTGCCATATGTATGACGACAAGGGTATTGATAGTAGCGTGAGCCCTCAACGAGACACTGATCTGTTTCAGTGATTTGTGAGACGCTTTTATGCCCTCCTTCTGGATGGTATACACTATCGGTATCAAGACCCACAAGTTTTTCTTCTTCATCGATCATCGCGGCTAGGCGACGATTTGAGTTCGGATAGTAAACTGTAGCAGGTTTGAATTGGTTACCTTTGTGGTATGTTTTGGCGGTAATTGTTACTGTTTTCATTGTAGCTCCTAAAAAAATAATGAAGCTACACCCAGCAAGGGGAATAGCCCCTTTTGGGATATGTTAGTGATGAACGGCTAAGTAGTCGCTGGTTAAGTCGATGATTAGCTCATCAACACCATAACAAGCAGCAATCGAGTTACCGCTGTTATCTATCAAATCATTGATATTATGATTCATATAGATAGAGCCAACTTCACAGTCAACGTTTAGTTTTAGTCCCAAACCATCATTGACTTGAATAGAACGCTCATCTTCATCTTCTTCACTCTGCTCTATAACACTATGATTTCTAAGTAAGTGTTCTAGGTAATCAACCGAAAACACGCCTTCAGCCTTGAAGTTTTGGAATGTTTTGCCGTCGATCAGTAGAGTTTGATTTTGTTTATTTTGCATAGCCGTATTCTCCATGTGCATTAACAACGCGATGAGCGGTAACAACACTAGATTTACCCAGTAATTGTTGTAGCTCGATTGTTTTGTATAGCGCAATTGTATGTTCGTGGAACACTTCAGGTTCATTATCTTCAGTATTCCAAATACCCATGTCGCGGGCGAATTGAATTACTTCAGTAGATACATTTGAATCATTGAGAAAACAACCATCAACCTTGATCGCTGATACGATTTCAATTTCCTTGTGGCTAGCTGGTAGAAATACAAGTTTGAATGTACTTTCACCATGTTCAGTGCGTCTGTTTACGATTACTGATTGACCGTAAAAAATGCTGTTCTGAACGTTCACTAGTACATCTTTTAGGTCAACCCAGTGTAGGTAAAGCATTTTGCTATTACCTTCAATGGTTAGACAGATGGATTCAGGGGTGCGTTCGTTAATAAGGTTGTCGGGTAGAGATAACGTCTTTCGTAGGTATTGTGTGCCCTGCTTCTTAGCTTCTATTTCAAGATATTGGTCTTTGAAAAAAGCTGAAAATTGGCAAGATTTAACATCACCGTTGATATTGACGAGTTGGGAATTAAGGATGTTTTGGCGCATGTGTGTAGCTCCTATAGAATAGGCGACTAACCCCAGCAGGGAGTCAGAAGCCCTGATGGTTTATGCTTGAAGTAGTTTACGACGATAAGCTCGCATTCTTTCACCTGCTAATTGGTCGCAAGTGTTGTGCACTTTTGTTCGCTTAGTGGTGTTTTGAGTGTGTCCTTTGATGTGTTTTAGTGAGGCGTTGAGGGCGTAACCTTTACTCTTCAGAACTTGCCAGTTGCAAGACTCTAAAGCATCGAGGTTGTCGCACTGTAGAATCACTACACATCCTTTGAGTGCACCGTGAACGTTAGTACCTTTGATGTTGATAAGGTGTTCAATGGCATCGTTTAAAGCAATTCTTTCAGCGTCAGTTGAGTTGTTAGCTCCACTTATCCCACCTGCTTTAAACCATTTTGGTGCTACCCGTTCCCCTAGACGTAAGTGCCCGCCGTAACCCCATACGTTGGTGTTAGGGCAAAACTAGCATCTGTCACTACTGTAATGTAAGTAACGCGATGATCTTTGGGTTTTGGAGCATCATCATTCGAATGTGAACGATCGTAGTTTATTTGGTTGTATTTGGTGTTCGGGTGTTTGTTCATGTAGCTCCTAAAGTAAAAAGATGAGCTACTCCCAATAGGAATTAACTCCCTATGGGTTGGTTTTTTTGTCTAAATGACAGTTTATCTCGGTTTTTATCTCATGTTGAGGGCATGTTGGCACTGTAGGCATGTAGCGATAAAGCTAATGCTGCTGGTGGCAATAATCTATAAGAAATAGAAAAAGATAGGGTTTATTCAAGCGTGATGATCAATGTCGCTTTGATAAATCCTATCAAGTCGTTTTTTTATGTATATAGGTAGATAGCCCACGCGAGATTGCTAATGATTAGCTGATGAAATGACTGAACCACTCGGCCGATTCAGTTCATAGATATTAAACGTTGAATTAGCAACAGTCAATTATGGTCTGTTGAGTCAAATGTTGATTCAATTGAAATGAAAACACCTACCAATTGGTAGGTGTTTCATTATCTTGTTATTTAAGCACTATGGAATGAAACTAGTGATTCCGAAGCTGATGATAAGAAGCTAAGTGTTGACTTCTTAAATGGTGTATCAGGTGCTTTTTGAAACCGCACAACTCCAGGGTAGCAGTTGTCGTTAAACAATACTCTCCCTTCTTGTGTGCGAAGGTTAAAACCACGATCTAAAAACTCAACAACGGCTTCATTCAAATGGCAAATACCACTAAATGATAGGTCTATGTTGTAGCCATTAAAGCTCTCAGTTTTTTTGATCCAAGTGGAGTGGCGCCCTTTCACGTCTCCGCGTATGGTTGCCAACTCTGATTGTTTGATTCTAATGAAGTCAAATTCACGGTTCATCATACTTAATGGTGACGAACAGATGGAATCCAAAGCACTAAGTAGAGAGGATTGGTGTGTAATTATACATCCCATCTTCTCAAGCGTTTTTTTTCTTACATCTATTCGAAGTTCTTCTTTATTTTCAAACGCGATGACTAGATCACCAAAATTCGTTTGGATTTGATTTTTGGCTTTATCAAGGTCAAAGGCTTGTAAATTTAGAAGGTTAGAGTTTTCATCTACTACTGCGAAACACATGAAATCGTTATCGACAGGGTGTAGGCCATCTCTATAACGTTCGCTAATTTCAATGACCTTGATCTCAGTGGTCTCCAACGTATGCTGCTCTACTGACTGTTCAAGTTCATTTAGTGAACGAAATGTCTTACCTGAAATTTCCTGCTTTAGACGTATTTTCATTTCTTCGTGTTTGTTTACTGCATCAAGGTCTTCTGCCATTAAGGTCAGTAGGTCTGTGCGTGCAGTCACGATGTAAATGTAAGGTAGGTTGATTTGAGTGGATTTGATGTTCATGTTAGTTCCTCATGCTTGAGAGGGACTACTACGCCAGAGAGCGTAGATAGCCCTCTAGGGTGGTTTATTTAAGTTTTAAAGGTCAGTATCTACATAACGCAGTTTTGGCTCTGTAGGTGTCGATACAGGCGCGCACTGACTGTCAAAGTCAGATAGCGAAGTTCTGACTCCTAGTTCTCTCAATTTACTTAATGATTTTAATTCGAACTTTTCAAGCTTATTTGACGCCGCTAAGTATCCGATTGAATCATTAAGTGCCTTAAGAAGATTGGTATTGCCAATTGTGTTGAAGCTTCCTACGCCGCGAACGAAAGTCACTTGCTCTTCACAATTTTTGCATTTACCGATACACACAATGTATCTTGAGTTATCTCGGCCTCGGAATGGAGTATCGAGATCGACCGCAACAAGATCATTCGTTGCAGTATCCTCCAACTCCAAATTGGGTTCAGTGCACTGACAGTCACAAAATTCCGCAGAAGCCGCGGAATAGAAATCATCAGAGTCTACGTTTAACCCATCATTTGGTAGATTTGATGGAAAGATATAGCTCAAGAGTTCTTCAAAACAATCTAAATCATTACGGATTAATCCCTTATTCAGTTGGTATTCCGAATAAGATTTGGCCATTCCGACGTATTCAATGAACATTTCACGTTCTGATGCGAATGCACTTGAATCCGGGTAAGGAAAAGGATCATTGATTGTGACGAAGCTACAACGGTCGTTAGCCCAAATTACAGAGCGCACATAGTCGTAAGCTGCTTTAAGATTGCTTGGAACATCTTTGTACTTCTCAAGCTTCCAGTTTCCCGGTTCTACCTCAGCGTCGAACAGTCCGTAAAGAACAGTCCATAAACGCAAAGGTAACTTGAAGGTGTCGCTATTGAACTCAATATTGTATTTGAATAACGCAATTGATGCTCGTTGCTCCAACCATGCTAAGAAGTTGTTAATTTGTTCCTTGTGTGAAGGAAATATAACGTTACCTAATATCAGCTTAGGATTATCAACGATTTCAGCAAGCGCTACTGTGTTGGCCACCAGCTGCTCAATTTGCTGATGATTGATAACCCTGTAACTGCCCCAATCGAATTTATTCTTGATTGCCTCTTTGTGTGTGGTTTTGCTGCACAGCGAGTACCCGTTTTCGAACATCCAAATGCTAATGTCATCTAGTGATTTAAAGAAGTGGTCGGTAGTGTCTACATGACCCTCTTCGTTTACTAGATACTCATTGTAAGACATTTGGGATTTTGAAATACGAATACGCTTTGTTGAAGTTTGGTTGACAGCAACTAGAGGCAGGTTGCCCTTGTACAAGTTTGGGTAACCAAGACTCCCCTCTTTGGTAATCATAAACTGAGTGCAATAAGACCAAACAAAGTCAGGGAGTTCGATGGCTGTTAAATCTGAATGAAATGGATTAAACAAAGACAGTTCCAAACTACCGGTAAGACGTCCCGCCACTTGAGCAGTCAGGTCTTGCGTAGGATCGAAATGAATAGCAATTCTTTCTTTCAGTACAGATTCAGTTACAAATTGATGTAGATTTTGGTAGTTCATAATAGCCGTAGCTCCTTTGTTGGTTTTAAAGGGGTACAGCTATCCCATAGGGTAGTTGTACCCTCTGGGTAGGTGGCATAAAGCCTGGTTTAACGATTAATTTCAGCGAGCAATAATTTTCTAAATAAAGAGCGCTGAGGTTTGGTTGGGTTTGCTAGTAGTCTGACAGGGATTAGTGCGCGATCTATAGCATTTTTGGTGCTGTAATCTAACTCACTGTATAAAAGCCCAATACTGCTAGCGTTTTGTTTAGCGCTATCAAAGTCCGTAAGCTCTGAGAAATCTGGCATTGGAATGCGATCGCTACAGAGTCGATCAAGAAAATCGACGATATTTCCACCCTGCTCTATTTCTGCTGTTCCAGTATGTGTGCCAATAGTAACAGTGGCTGGTAGTAACTCTGGGGCGTTAAGCAGTAAGAGATAAAGGAGGTTGTCTTGATCTTGGTCGGTGCTTGGTATTCCGTTAGGTAGCTTTTAATAGCCACGTTTGTACGAGTTTAACAAGCAATGGACTCTCTCATCACATTTATGAATTCTAAGCATACAAATTTCCTCGTATTAGATGTCACAACCAAAGGGCAAAACACCACTTCGCGATTTGCCAAGGGGTTTTTGATCGATAGTTGTAGGCATCTTGCCAAAACCAGTGTCCTCCACTATCAGTGAAAGATCCTCGTTGTAGCTATACTTAGAAACCGGAGCTTGTTTGAATTTCACAGAAGGAAAATCTGGAGAAAGGATCAAGCCCTCTTTTGTAGCGTGAATATGCAATTTAGCGTCACTGCCAAAAGTATCCAAATGAAGCGCTGGAACACCTTTGTTGATCTCAAGGATAAATCCAAAGACAGGTTCTTGAGTATCAGCGTTGGAAATATCGATATAGGTTTGATTACCTACAGAGATATCCATGCTGTACTTGGTTTTCTGATCTTCTTCGCATTCGTCAGGTGACTCGAACATCTGCCAATCCATCAAAGGGACTGTCATAGATTCGTCTTTGGAAAGTTGGGCCCAAACGACATTGAATGCTCCAGACATTGGTACCGGGAACGAGGTGTGATCAATCCCTTTAGCTTCGAGGTCATTCATAAGTTCTTGCGCAGCTTTCCAGTTTGGGACGTTTTTGGTGATAATTGTTGGTTTCATAGTAGTTCTCTTCTTCGTTGGTTAGGTATAGAAGAGACTATGACCGTTATAGTCGTAGTCTCTTTGGTTGTGACACTACGACCTATCAAGGGCCGTGTGTGCCCTTTTGGGGTTTGCTAGTCTACGTATGCAGGAATGTATAGCTTTTCGTCACCGACCATAAAGGTTAAATGACAGTATGCCGGTGAAGCTGAGTCGGAATCGCTGCCAGCATAGTAGCTAACGGTTGTTTCTCCGCTCAGTAGATCTGCAATAGTTAGGGGTTCTTCCTGTTCTTGTTCGATAATTGATACTTCGGTGTCTTCGAGCTTTGCTTCAACAAAGCCTGAGTATTCACCATTCAAACTATCAGCAAGGCAAACAACTTTTCCGGTATGTAGCGTATGCTTGCGGCCTGACTCGTGTTTAAGTTCGATTTTGCTAATGTTATCAGCTAGATCGGTATCATTGCCTTAAGTGTTGTAATTGAACATGAATTTAATGCAATCCGTATTTTCTAGTGTGCGGTCAGCAAAGGTAGGTTTTAGGGTTGTTGCTTCTTTTAGTAGCATAAGTAGTTCCTAATTGTGGTTAAGACACTACTATTGCTTGAGGCAATGAATAGTGCCTCTAGGCTTGGTTTTTGGGCTCTATTTGATTAATAGAGTTATGTCTCGGTTGTTATCTCATGTTGAGAGCATGTCGGCACTTTAAGCATGTAACGCGGAGCTAATGCAGCTGGTGGCGATGATCTATAGAGAATAGAAAAAGATAGGGTTTATAAAAGACTTGGTATGGCTTTGATAAACCATCTTAAGAAGATTTTTGGGTATAAATATATTGCCCACGCAGACTGTGTACTGTCACCAATGAGGCGATTGCTTATCTGGCCAAGCAAATAGAGGTAGGTCTCTAGGAAGCGGCATACCGCTAACGAACAAGATTGATAATACGGTAAGAGGGTTTGCTAAGCAATGTGAGTTGTTCCTTTTCAGCATTGCTATTACAGATTTAGCGTTCGACACAACCAATCTCTCACCAAATTAGATTCAAATGAACTAAAGCCCTCGCTCTTATCGCATAGGACCAGTTTATCCCACTGTCCAGTGAATATTTCAGCGGTGTCGTCAATTACTATGTAGTTGGATAGTCGTAAATCGTTAACAAACTGCTCTATCTCGCACTGCCTTCTGTAAGGTCGGCCTGAAAGAAATGGAGTCGCCCCCACCAGGCGTGAGCTTAATGCGCTACCGAATTTGTTTTCTAGATATTCTTGGTCTGCGTCATGGCGCCAAGTTGAAGAAAGCACAAATTGAAGTTCAGAAAACTCTTCTACTAATGCCTCGAAGAAATGCCGGCACTCAAAAGATTCGTTTTGGTACCGGTGAAAAACGCCATCAATGTCTATGAATATCGTTGGTTTGTTTGGGTTGAATGCCACTGTGATTAGATTGCTTGGACGATCTAATTTGCTTACGGGAAATAGCGGATCTGGTTTGGGCATCAGTTCATTGAAATCTGTAATTTCATCTTCTCTTTTATCAGGCTTAAAGAGGTAGATACCAAGGCCGATGGTGACAATTCCCCAAAAAATGATTTTTGTTACCACTGTTGCTCTGCCCTGTAGGATATGAATTTTAAAGAGAAGTTGAAACAACCATACTGTCGCTGCCGGGTTTTTACTTGCAATTCTGCTTTGCTGATCTTATCCAAAAAGGCCACTTAATTGCTTGAAAAAAACACGTAAAAGCCCTTCATCGCACCTGTGGTGTTGGGGTCGCGTATGCACTGATGATAATTGGTGCAGATGAATTGTATCGCCATACCAAAGCATACGTACATTAATGGGAAGAAAATTGTCCAGGCCGGTATAGCGAATGATTCCCAAAGGGTGATAGGTAGCATCACTAAGCTAATGAATGATAGGAAGTACGCTCCATCGTGAAACATTGTCACCAACCCCGCCTTTCCGCTGCTTAAATGCTTTTTGATATAGGGAATAAGAATCAGCAGATTGGCAACTACAACGATGGTTAATAGCAAGGCGAGTGGTAGCAAGGCCACGGCGTCGTGTGGCTTACTAATAGAACTAATCATCCCTGTCATCATCCAATTGCTGTGGTCGATCAAGTCCTTCCACCCTTAGCACGTTGGCTCTACGTAAAATGAGGATCGAAAACGCATACACTATGATAGCAACTACGATAGTGCCCGCTAAACGTGTAACAGCATCTGAATCGTTGAACAGGATGGACCCAATGAAATAGGATGTTTTGGCCACCAGCAGCGTTATGAAAATGAGTAGAATATATTTATGAGCCATTATTCGAGAAAAGCCTCTTTTGGGATTTTGAACCGCTTGCTTAGCCGTTCTATGTGATGCGTTTGCAGTTTGGATTTGCCTTTGATTATACGCGAAACGTAGGGCTGAGAGCCAATTTCAGGCAAGTCGGAACCTCTAATATTGTATCGTCCCATCAAATGTTTGAGCAACTTAACACCTTTAAGCTGGGGTAATTCTATGTAGTTTTGCTCTTGATACTGGCGAACAAAAAATTTGATGAGTTCAATTTGGCTTTGATCAGCGCCCTGCTCCATCAGTTCTTCAATAAACGTTTGAGCCTTATCATGGTCTTCTGGAGAGGCAATTGGCAGATTAAAACCAATAAGCTCTCTAGAACCATTTTTCAATGCTAGACATAAGGTGTTCATTTTTTTGGCGGCGTTCATTTGATACCTAGTGTTCATTCTTGCTCTATGTGGGCATTGTATCAAAGGAATGCGTCTGACTTCCTTGAGACTATTGGCGATCAGAGTTTAAGGGCAAAAAAAATCCGACTGTGCTCAAAAGAGCACAAGTCGGATTCTTGTTTATTCCACGCCAGGGCGGAGTTTTGGATCTAGATATCGAGAAAAGTCAGTCAAACTTTCTTGAATCGATTCTGAGAACCCTATGGCAAATAAGAGATTCGCATATCTCAATGATAATGCCTGATACTCATTAGCCAGTTCTTCAGGAGAATTAAACTCTAGTTGTTCCACAATAGTCGTAACTGCATCGCAAGCCTTTTCAGTCTTGTAGATGTCTGCGACTAAGTAGCGGTAAGCTCCAAAGTAGTCCTGTTTGTCGATTGCGGTACCAATGTAAGGGTTATCGCCTTTCATTTGCTCTCTGCGCTCATTTAAAACGCTTGTTAGAGTTGCGGTGTCTGCAATGAGTTGGTTTAGCGAATTAAGATCTTGTGAATCCAGACTGCTTACCAGACGAGCCAACCACAAGGATGTCTTTGGGTCATCTTTTAGCTGTTGTTCGCGGGTTGGGGTTTTAGGGTTAATCTTAATCATGTTTATGATCTCGTACTGGTGATATGGCTTTGTTCTCTTCTTTGAAATGAACCTGAGTTTCGGCTTTGCGGCGTTTTGCAGCATAGCGATCAGCATTAGGATTGGCTTTTAGACCATTCAAAATACAACCGCTTGTGCATAGCCAGCCATCTTCGCAATAGCGGCAGCATGACATAGCTTTAATCCTCTGGTTGGTTATTCATAAATTGAGCAAAACTGTATTCGTCGTAGATCATCTTCCACTGGCGGTATGACATATTAGCAGTGAAATGAGAGGCGATTCCCATGAGTCCTAGTCGATGTTGAATCTTACGAATGAAAGCTTCTTGATCCTTTTTGTTAGGCATCAAGTGCGTTTCTTGAGTAAGCGCCAAGTCTCGGAGTAGGTGTTTCCAGAAAGTCTGGAGGTTACAGTCAGTTGTTGATGACGTTAGGCCTCGGAAAGTGTATTCGAGTGTCGATTGTTCTGGCACTTCATAATAGGCTTCCTGTAACTGGTCGTAACGCTGCATGTTCTCACATTCTCTATACCCCATACGGAACTGCTCAACACAAGCAACTTCATAGTTTGGGTACAGTGTTTTTACCGTCTCACCGTTATCAAATATCTCGGTTGCGATCACTTGGGTTAAGGTTGAATCAACATACTCAAGAGAGAGTAACTGAATACCTTTGTGCTTTTCGCACATACCAAATGCAGGCAATACCGGGAATTCTTGAAGAGCTTTAGAAGTACGACAGCCAGTTTTAAATTCCCATACTAAGTCGTTCCACATATCTTCTGTTAACTCTAAGTTGAAAACAGGATTCGCTTCAGGAAGAAGCTTGTAGAACAGTGATTTTGGGACAAACTGAACGAACATATTTAACAGAGTATCGAAAGAACAACCGTAGTCTTCACTTGGTGCGAAAATGACAGTATCTCGGCCGTTCTGTAATACGTATCTTTCTTTTCTTAGCTCGATGTAAGCGTCTAGGTTGTATTGAGTTTTTTGGTTAATAGGTTTCATGAAGTAGTTCCTTTTGGTTTGAGGTACTACTCCCCTGTCGGGTTGCGTAGTACCCAAGTAGGTTGTTTGATAGTTGGTTGAAAGTGAGTTTACGTTGTCTTTTATATAATCGTGTAGTCTAGGTAGTCGTGAACTCCATTACGTGAAGCCGCGTTGAGCATTGGTAATGCCAGTATTTCATGTCCGGTCATAACTCAATGCCACTTTTATTCCATGCTACAGAATAAGCTTCGCAATATTGACTGAGCCAGAATAACCAGTTGTTGCTCTCGCTTGTTCTCGGTCGGCAACTATCAGCTTTACCGCAAGATATACGATTGATGGCAGTTTCATAACAAAGAGGAGGAATAAAGCCAGCCTCTAAACGATTAATTTCAAAGACCTTAACGCCGTTTTTGAAGTGAATTAATGCTGTTTCAAGAGATATGGTTTCTGCGTCTTCGTCCCACATATTTTCTTCTAAAACAATCACAACTTTACGCAAGTTGGCTTTATCATTGGTATTGATAATTCGTAAATTTATTTGCATAGGTGTTTCCTTAAAAAAAGCAAACACCCCATAGGGTTAGTTTGCCCTGTGGGTTTCAGTTAAATGTTCGTTTTGAACGTCTAGTGCTATAAAAGTCCAACTTACGCTTGGGCATGATGAATCCTTTAGGCAAGTATAGATTTTTGGAAATGGTTGGTGTTTTTGTGCTCTTATTTAAGAGTTGATCTCGGTTTTTCCTCACGTTGAGAGCGTGCAAATACGTTTATCATGCAGAGGTAAAGCTGATGAGGCTGGTATGAGTAAATCGGTAAAGATTAAGGAGGGTTTAACAAAATCTTGGTATGACTTTGTTAAACCATCATTAAAGGAATTTGAGTACAACTGTAAAGCCCACTCAAGATTGGAAAGCGCACGTTTACAACGTGTTGACTCACTTGGCCGAGTCAAAAGGTGAAAATTAAATATAACTCAACTTTTGTTCAGTTGGTATCTCAATAATAAAAAGTTTCGTCAGACATCAATAGCCTGAAGTTCATACGAATTGTGCACAGGGAGCATAATTGCCATTTGGTCATTCATTTTTTTGGGGTCATCTAAAAACGCATTAAGAGCATTTATATCGATATTTTTGTTCATCGTATCTTCAAAACGTGAAATAAACTCGAGCAATAAAAGTGGGTCATAGTATTTAGCTATGTAAGAGTTTACCTTCAAAAAGTCCTCTACAGTGCACTTTTGCGAAAACGATTTGGATTGCAAAAAAGAACGAACGCTCTCTTTTTCCTTGTTCTGCTCTAATCGAGCTTTCCTGTTTTCAACATAAAGTGATGCACAGCAAACGACAGCGAATTCGGCTGCAAATGTGATCATGTATGCTTAATGGTATGAGTAATTGAATTGCATATATTACTCACTCAGTCACAGCCTTCCAACCCTGTATTGACAAATAATTCACTTATTTCAGATATAAACCTGTTTTTTTGTCTTAAACGGATAGCTAATCAACGCGTACCATTAATTGGTGAGCGTTTTTACAAGTTCATCTGTTTTCGAATTTGAACCAGTGAATAGATAGTATCGCACATCATCACTGCCCAACACTTCAATATACGTAACGTTGGCTTTGCTCTTCTTTCTTATCGCAATCGGTTTGATGTGCACGCTCAGGTTTGTTAAGTAAAGAGGTAAAGACTTGTTTGGGTTGAACTCGTATGGTGTTGTGTACTCTGCTAGGCGATCTTGAAAGTCCACTTTGGGACACTCGATCCGTGAACTCAAATGCTTTGGTCGTTCCTGATACTTAATAGAATCATCGTGAACGTTCGCATTTCTCATATACCAATAAAAGTCATTGTTCTCTGTTATACGGCAGGCTTCCGCATATGCTGATTTCAATTCTTACTGACAAGACTGAAATACATAGCCGGTTTCTTGTTGATATACCAAAGCATTCATTAGGTCTTGTATCGCCATGAAATTGAAGAAGTGTTTATCATCGAAATGCATCTCTGTGTGATGAACAAGTTTGTCGCAACTGAACGGCCTGCCGTCATTGTCTCTTTCTGCGTATTCATCAATGGTTGTGGGTGGATTCTTGTAGGTAACCAACTTATACCCACCAGCGATCATTAATACGGTAAGTCCAACGCCTAACATAATATTGAAACTGCTATGCTGCTTCATACTCGGCCCTTTTTTCTTCTAAGTGGTCAATCAGATCTCCAATGACGTTCAAAATCAATTCTGGCACCTCATTGATTAGGTTTTCGGTCTTATCCATCAATTCAACGGTCGATTCTTCATCAAGCGCTACAAAGGCGATTTTCGCTCTTTCGATAGCATTAGATAGTTGCATGACTGCTGCCATAGGAAGTGTGTACCCCAATCCGAAAGGAATATCACTAGCGCCATGCATTTGCGACACTTTAGTGTTGAGGATCTTACAAGTTTGTTCGTAAATCGATGCGCGAATTTGGCGTTCTTTCTTCATTTTCTATCCAATGTTGAATGGTGTAATAGTTGTCACGATGCAGCCATCGTATAAGCCTAGTAATCTCTTATCTTCAGTCGTATGAATAACATTGAGAGACCTCCCTACC
The DNA here is from genome assembly GCF_041466145.1 of Vibrio sp. 10N.239.312.D08. Classification (NCBI taxonomy): domain Bacteria; kingdom Pseudomonadati; phylum Pseudomonadota; class Gammaproteobacteria; order Vibrionales; family Vibrionaceae; genus Vibrio; species Vibrio sp. 10N.239.312.D08. The sequence continues at coordinate 195,147 of NZ_JBFSSD010000001.1, forward strand.
TCAACCACAGCTGAGTTCTTAGGTGCATATGTGCTCTTGTGTATTAGTAGTACCGTCCCCGGCTTCCCTAAGCTCCCCCTATCATGCTCGAGCTTGATGGCAAAGTGTGGTGGCTTCTTGTAGTCATGCCCACTGACTTTTACGAACTCAGCAGGGGATATAAAGTTGCTTTCGCTGAACATCGGAATTGAGTAGAGACGGGACCGACGTATTGAATTATGAGCTCGCGGAATCACATTAATCATGTTCTTTTCTTGAAGTCTTCGTATCGCGGGAACTGCAGAAGATGGGTTCGTAAAACCGGCTGATTGAGCTATTTCTTGTTTACTTATGCCTCGAGTGCGCTTGAGTTTTGTTTCAAAGAACTCTAAAGACTCCATGAGTCTGTTCTCAGAACTCTGTAGCTCGTGAAGTCTCTTGAGTTGGTGTTTGGTTGCGCGCTTGGTGATGACTCGAAGTATATCATCGAAACTTAATTGACCATTTTTCATAGGGTTAGAGAATTGCTGACTGATAAATCAACTATACTCAGAAACCCTATGTGTCTCGTTTGGTCGCGAGGTGATCAGCTAAGATTGTTTCGATACTTAGTTTTTCGAATTGGCTATTAGGTCATTCTTACCGAAAAAAAGCGGAAATTTTTATCTACAAGTGATGTAAGCAAATGCGCGAAGAAAGCGCATGCTAGCATTAAGCCTATCGCCATGAAGTTTTGTTTAATATCGATTTCAGTATTCTTTATCTCGATACCGTCTGCATTCAATAGTATTAAAAATTGTATCCCAACCCAAAAGGTAAGAGGCAGTAAAGCGACATACTTCATTAACCCTTTTAGATTTGCATTTACTGGGCTCGCAATGCAGACCACGTAAACTAACCAATTTCGAGCAATGCATGTTGCAATGGCTCTAAAACATAAACAGTGGTAATTGAAAATACCAAGTTGAAAAACAATATAAATAGCGTTGCGTTGTGTAATAGGGAAAACAGTGTTCTTGGTTAGTTGTTGTGTATCGCGATGGCCTCCCTTTTAATCTGGTATGTGTCGGTGCTTATAGTTGGAAGCCGTTCCCATAAAGAGAATAGCTGGCATTATCATCAGTAGAGGAATAGCAAAAAGGAGTTGTTCATTAATCAGTTGGTATACTGAAATCACCCCCACAACCATCAGTAAAACGACAATGATTCTGTGTACGTTGGGGTTTTTCTTAGCTAGTTTCGCGTAGCTATAAGTAAGTGCATGGAACATTATTAGCCTTTTAAGTTAGGGATTTCGTCTCGAATGTAATTATTGAACACATTCGCCATTATCATAGATGTACTGAATAGGTCAGAGGCTTTGATATTGAAGTCATCAACGTCGATTTCAATGTCCTCAATAATAACACTCCCACTCTCTTCATCAAAGATCTCCCAAGTTCCTAGATTTACAGAGAAGTTACTTACTATCCGTACTATTCTGTTGCCACTTTCAAGTCTATTTATGTGGTCAAACACCTCGAACGGATACTGGATAGTGCCTTTGTCTATGAGGTAATCACTGATCGTTTTATGAAGGATACCAAGAACATCAATTACTTCTATCTTCTCCAGGTCTTTTACACCGGTACCAAGTTCAAGTTTCCATTGTGTCTGCCCCCAGTCTGCAAGTCCTTGGTCTACCGCCCTGTTCGCTGCATCATTAAAAGATCCCTCAAATTCCGGCCTATCTTCCATTTTGGTTGAATGTGCGTTGAAGTAACCTTGGTTAATGCCGTCATCAACCAAGTCAATTCCGTATGCGGAAAGGTGGTAGCGGTCTGTGTCTACCTCATCAGTTGAATATGAAGCTCCAACTATTCGTTGCCCCTGTTTTAATAGTTCTAGGATGGTGTCATCCTCATCTAGCCAAGTTTCGTAATGAGATTCCATGCCTGGATGATTTAGGCACAAGAGGTCTGGGTTACCGAATTTTTCGATGGCTTCTTTGAGAAAGCATTCATCCAACACAGTAATCAATTCTGTCTTTTCTGCGAGCGTCGGATTTAGCGTGTAACCGAGTGACTGACTGAGAGATTTTGACTCATTACCTACGAAAATTAACTTCCACTTTATGCCGTCTATTCCAAGCAACGTGTTGAGAATCTTGTAGCTCTGACCTCCATTCAGTGTTTCATTGAAAGCAGCGCCGGCAATAAGAACGGTGATTTCTTGCTTCTCTAGTAGTTCTGGGTAATGTGCGCTAATTTGGTTTGCTAACAACACAGGTGCTGCAATCTGTAGTAGTTCCATTTCTGTTGCGAGCTGTTTAGTAAACAAATCACCATTTGCAGATAGCGACTTCCGAATGTCTTTAAGAGTAGCCTTTGGGAGATCTATCATAGTTACCTTTGATTATGGGTTAATTGGTTTCTGGTAGATACTTTTGTTGATTCAAAATTTTATCAAATTTGGTTAGATTATGCATCCTTCAAGAATTCAGGGTTAAACCAAACATCGTCAGCCAATGACTTAAAACGAATAAAGCTTTGTTTGATATATTCTAATATAGGTTCAATGCTGTACCATCTTCTATTCGTATTCTCGCAAGCTGCAGCCACGGTACCGCTTCCCCCAAATGGATCTAGAACAAGACCACCTTCAGGGCATAGATACCTGACTAGAAACTCTGCCAGTGAGTATGGGAATTTTGCGCCGTGTCTTGCCACTTGTATCGCGTCAGCATATCGATTTACTTCTTCATTTCTTGTGCACTTATTTGGGAAGTACAAGACGTTTGACGCTAACTTACCTTTTTCAAGATCGGTATTCGCGTAGTCTCCCACCCTTTTTCTATGTGCCCCATCACTGTTCGATGCTGCTACTCGCGTTCCACCGCCACGAACAAACGACTTGTGCTTGTCTGTGTGCGGTAGTAATACTCTCTGGTTAGAAGACATAAGTTTCAATGGATTGTTTGTAAAATGGAGAACGAATTCATAAGCATTTTTAAGCATGTACCGCTCTTTACTTGTCCATGCGATTGGCCCCGGTGCCTTGTTAGACTCCCATATAAGACGATCTACAAGCCAAAAGCCGGCATCCTCCATTGTTATTACTAACCTTTCTAGATGCGTAACACGCGCAGGTTGACGAGTATGAAAGCTGTCCTGACCGATATTTAGCGCTATAGAACATCCATCAGCCATTCTTGGTTTGATTTTATTGATGATACCCATGATGAAATTGACCCATTCGCGGCTCTCAGTGGGGCCACCGTAAGCTCTTGGGTTCTGTAGGATATATGGAGGCGAAGTTAGTACAAGATGGACTTCTTCATCGATGATGTCGTTTCCGAATACAGATTCCGTTTTCGAGCAAATCATCACTCCGAGTGTCGTACTCATTGCGATTACACTCTTTCCTTGCTCGATAGTATGTAATTTCTCTTTCGCCTTACCTGAGACTTCCCATACCCCTCTCTCAATACGAGTTAGTAAGCGTTCTTCCTTTAATGACTGCTGTATCCAACGGATTTTTCTGAATAGTAAGTTGACGTTATTTTGGTTCCCGACCTTCGATTTGAAGTGCTCAGGGTTCAGGTTTAATTTTTCAGAGACGATCTTGTATAGCTTCGATTGCTCTAAAGAGCCGCCGTTGTCGAGGTACGCATTTTCAACAGCATATCGTAGCTTTGTCATGTCGATAAGTGGTGTAGAACCGAAAATGTACAAGTTAACTCCATTGGTTCGTGTCTATGGCAGATTAGACCAAGTATACCAATGGAGTTTAAATAGTTATCTTGCGTGGCTTGGTGATCAGGTAAGTTAAACGAGAATTTAATCGCTGTATGCCAATCGTACCTGTTGTCGAAAGACAAAGATTGAAACTTAGATTCTATCAACATAGCTACAAAACAAAAGCGTGACAATAAAGTTTGATACCACGTTTTCCCCCAAAGCCAGTAATTCCGTGTGATACCATGAACAACACGCTCTAATCTGCTTGTGTGTGTATTTCTGACTCTAAGAGGAAAATACACAATGACTAAAGCTAGAGCCAAAGCAAAAAGCCTTACTCCGTCACAAATCCGCAAGTTACTTGTTCGATGCCAACTACTGCAAAACCCTGAGCTAAAGCGTGTGGTTTTGGCCTTGTCCTTTTCGACTTTGCGAGTATCTGAACTCGCCCAACTCACAGTTGATGATGTACTGATGCCTACTGGCAAAATTAAAGAAGAGATCTACCTTAGAGCTTCACTGTGTAAACGAAGAAAGCCCCGTTCTATCTGGTTAAGTAAATTAGCCAAACAGATGATCCAAGAGTGGGTTGATTACCGAAAGTCACACAATTGGGCGACCACTTTTAACAACACTTATCAGGGGCTAAACCCGCTAAGTAAACTTGTGTTGAACAATCGTGCACGTAGCTACTCGATGAAGCGTAAAACTAGAATAAATCAGGCAGGTGAACAGGTTGATTATCAGGCTTGTGATGTACTGGAGTTGATGATTAGGAATATCTATCAGCGGTGCGGATTAAAAGGCTGTAGTAGCCACACAGGGCGTAGAAGTTACGGTTCGAACATGAATACTCAAGGGGTTGAGTTAAACGCAATACAAAGAGCATTAGGCCATTCTGAACCGTCAATGAGTTTGGAGTACATCGACATTTCAGAAACTCAATTATGCCAAGCTGCGCAACTGGCTTTATAGCTCTGTTAGGTTTATGATTTAATTTATTTTCCCTTTTTGGGAAAGTAACGCTTGACTGTTTATTGTTCTTTCCCATAATGGGAAATATAGCAAAGGGGATATATGCGAATTTTATCAAGAGCAACTTTAAGAGAGTTTTGGGAACAGCCTAATTACGCTGATTCTGAACAGCCACTAATGGCATGGTATGACGAAGCCAAGCACGCAAATTGGCAAACGCCCCAAGACATAAAGGCACTGTACCGAAATGCGTCTTTCGTTGGCAATAATCGCGTTGTGTTCAACGTTTACGGCAATAAGTATCGACTGATCTCCGCGATTAATTACAAATTTTCGATGGTATATATTCGCTTTATTGGCACACATGCAGACTATGACAAAGTTGATGCGAAAACCGTTTAGAAGAGGCAGATATGCAAATTAAACCAATCAAAACAGCAGATGATAACCGCGTTGCTTTAGCGCGTATCGAGCAGCTTTGGGATGCTGAACCAAACACACCAGAGGGTGATGAGTTAGAAGTGCTTGCCACTCTAATTGAGGCGTTTGAAGAAGCTAATTATCCAATTGCACCACCTGATCCAATCGAAGCAATCAAGTTCCGTATGGAGCAGCAAGGCTTAGAAGATAAAGACCTTGTACCTTTCCTTGGTCAGCGCAGCCGTGTTACGGAGATTCTGAGCCGTCAAAGACGTTTATCTATCTCAATGATTCGCAAGCTACACGATGGGCTTAGAATCCCATTGGATAGCCTTGTGAAAGAATATCAACTGATTAAGTAAAGAGGGAAAAGGGAGTAATGTTTGATTTTACAGAGTATATGGACTCTTGGCCTAAAGCCATAGCAAGATTAATGTTCTTGTTTGTGGGCGGTCATTTGGTAGCAGTTTTGTTGGGAGCTAGTTTTCTGTCTATCGGTACTACGATTGGTAGCTTGTTTGTTCCTGTTGTTGTCGCAACGATTGCATACCAACAAAAACAAAAAAAAAGACTTAACTAGAGGAAAAATCAAGGTATGGCGAAATGCTGTGATAAATCTGTAACGATTTATATCGTCTGTACTGCACATGGCTTTTGCGGTGAGCAACACGGTGAAGACTTCGCTAGAAAAATGCTGAGTGACGCGGGTTAATCGATGGCCAATCAGCAAGATGCCGAAATCATTCAGTCACTTGGCCAAGAGTATATTGATACAGTAAATCGTCTAACAGACGAGTAACGAGGGGAAGAAGATGGCTAGTAAAAACGCAGCATTTTATAGCTGTAAGTTTAATCGCCCTGAGACTATTAAAAGTCATAGAACGCTCGCTAGTGCTATTAAAATGGCGGGTGACTACGGAATGATCTTTGATAGGAGGGCTAACATCGAAAGACAAGTTCATATGATGTCTAATGGTCAGCTCGAAAGCTTTTCGGAGGGTCGTCAATATTATGCTCCAATGCAGTTCAAATTTAGCGAGCAACTTGTGAGTCAAGGGTTAATAGAAGCATAGAGGGAAAATATGACTGCTAAACAATTGTGTTATTTTTTTGGCTGCTTGTTCTCCGTCCCTCTTTGGCTTGGTCTTGCGCCTGAGTTAAGTGTTGCGACTTCTAAGTTTGCTGTTACTTCGGATAATCCAGCCATATTCGGCCTTAATATTTTTGTTGTACTTATCGCTGTCTACGTTGGCGATCTATCTTGATAGGGAAAATCGTAAATGAAGGGAGTTTCTGAACGAACAATCAACTGGCTATCCGTGTTCGGCATTATTGCTCTATCTGTGTTAGCTGTAATGTATAACGAACAGGTTTTTATCAAACTTGTTCTTGAGCCGATCATCGAGCTTGTTAGTCAATTCACTATCGGCGCCAACTAGAGGGAAAATTATTATGCAGTTTGAGGCGACCTATATTCAACAATTTCACTCTAAACGAGGCTTAGTATTCGCCCCTGATTTAATAGTTGATGGTGTAAAAACTGCGATTCAAGGTGCGCAGCAGTTTGACACGAAAGATGAGGCAATTACTGAGGCTAAATCAGTTATAAAACGTTACCTTGATACGAAAGTTCCTACTAAAGAAAAGATAAAATCCGCACCTGAACACAACGAACCTAATGAAGAAGCCGCAGCTAATTTGAAGGTTAAAATGGAAGCTATTCGAGACACTATCGACGATATGACAGAAGAGCAATATGGTGATTGGGTAGATAGTTTGGAATTTGAAGAATTCATCGAACTTATCAGACTCGGTGAAAAGTAAGAGGGAATTTCAGCCTATGGACAAGTTGGATATGTTTTTGGGGCTATTCATCCTGATTCTATGCCTTTGGTGCGGAACAGGGTTTTACCTAGCCTCAAAGTATCAAAATTTATTGAAGCAAATACGAGATTTTAGAGAAACGATCAAGTCCCATTCTCTTAGTCACGAAATCAATGATAACCAGTTTTACTCGTTAGTCATCGAAGAGTCGCGCAAGCTTCTTCCTGATGATAAGGCCAAGAAAGAAGATCAATAGGGGAATATACGATTATGAATGGCGTTAAAATCAAAGATATTGGTTATTATCCAGAAGGGAGCGTTGTATTGCAATTCGGTGAATACCGAACGAATTTCATCAGCCTGCAAGACAAAGAATTTATTAGTCATTGTCTGTATATGTTCAAGCGACATTTAGACTTTATCTCTGAACTACTCACAGTTAGCGTCCCAGAAATTAGTGTCTCAGAAGTCCAGCATTCAATGAAAGGTATGGTTGAACTGCTCAATGAAGCCATCAATGAAGCTAATGTTCCATCTCATATCATTTCAGTGGTAGTAGAGCATTACGAGACATTGCTAATCGGGTACATGATACATTGCGATACCAAGTTCCAGAAAGAACACTACTACGATATCTCAGAGTTACTAGAGTAAAATAAGGGAATTTATGGCTCTAGGCGACACAAGAAGGCGCATGCGTATTATGAGCCTCACCAGTGCTGCAAGCATGATTGAAGATTACTTTAGTGGTGGTGCTGAAAATGAAGAAATCGGTTTCTTTGCAATATCAAATTGAATATGGAAACGGAAGTGAGCAAGACAATGGAAGACAACTCATGGTTTCCAACTTGCAGCCTATTTAACGCATGACCTTTCCAAATAACCAGTGTTGATTATGGGTGAGTCTTTCCATCCTTATCAGTTTGGTTAAATGAAGGTAAAGCCTTCGAAAACTCAAATTAAGGGAAAATATGAGCGAAAAATCACTCCTTATAGAAGACAGAGGTGGTCGAAAACATCTGATAAAGTCTGACCAAAACCGCGATGAAAAAACCAATTTTTTACTGGTTTCGGGTTGCTTGGTAGTTAGATTTGATCATTTCGTAATTGATGAAGGTGAAATTGAGTTGCGCATGTTTATGAATGGAACACCAGTAGCATCCCTTGAGTTAGGGCTATCCGCTATTGATAAAATTCGCAACGTTTGGAAGTAACGAGGGAAAATAGCCATGGGTATGACTGTCTGCGAACACTGTAAAAAACGTACCAACACTGCCTTAATTGACCACAACCAAAAAGGCAAGTGCTTAGCCACTTTTGATAGTGAGTCGAAGTCTTACAAAAAAGGTTGTGGCTATAACTCGGCAGAAGAATTCGATCAGAAATTCGCTGACGACATTATTAATTCAGATAAGTAGGGAAAATGTGAATGGGATACAACAGAGATAGTGATGAGGCTTTAGGCAAAAAACTGTCTGTATATGCCAAATCCGAGACAACAGATGACAGGCCAGAGGTTGACTTGAATAAACTTCTTCATGAACGAGTGGAGTCTGGTAAACCTCTAATCGTAATTGAACCCGAAACGACTAGTCCTGAGCTTGTAAAAACGCTGAGAAAGATGTTGCCGGAAGAAGATAAAAACAAGATTACATTTATCAATTTAGATGAACCAACGAAATAGTAGGGAAAATTATGGCAACTATATATGGTGCTTTACTAGTTTTAGGTTTAATAATGTTCGCTGATAGCATTCGTACTTTAGTCGAGAGTCTAGAGTTGCATTATTACTGGTTAACAGTAGGTTTGGGTTTATTAAGTCTACTGGTAATTCAAGTTGTTAGATACAAAAAGGGCTACAAAATAGTCCGACCGTTTACATTCGTGTCGTCTGTATTTGCTGCAATAGTTGGTTATCCGCTTGCAATCATTGCCACTCATACCAGAGCTGAATTCAATCAATTTGAATATGGTAATGAGCTAATCATATTAGGTTTAACAATCACATTTGCCATGCTTTGCTTTGCAGGTAAGCGTGAAGATAGTTCAACTAGTTGAGGGAGTGATAATCGTTCGGACTTATCTAAAAGAATCGATGAGCGCTAACTAAGTGGGTAATTTGTATGAAAGAAGTTAACGTGTACAGCTTATCAATCTGGGTTTGTATCGCCTGTTTTCTCGCCGCCTTATTTAAGGAGAACTGGTTTGCAATGCTTGGCTTTGGTATGGCGATTATAGCCAACTTATCTTCACGATGGTTCTACGTTCGTTGGGTTAGATCAGGTAGACCAGAAAACTCAAACAGTCTTTTGTAACTTAGGGGAAAAGATAGACAATGGCGGGCGATCTCGATGATGAAGCAAAGCAAGCAAAGCAAGCAAAGAAAGCAATTAAGGCAATTGGAAAACGACACGGTGTAGAGTTTGTTCGTGACTACTCGAACACTGAAATCAAATACTAGAGGGAAAATAGCCATGGGTATGACTGTCTGCGAACACTGTAAAAAACGTACCAACACTGCCTTAATTGACCACAACCAAAAAGGCAAGTGCTTAGCCACTTTTGATAGTGAGTCGAAGTCTTACAAAAAAGGTTGTGGCTATAACTCGGCAGAAGAATTCGATCAGAAATTCGCTGACGACATTATTAATTCAGATAAGTAGGGAAAATAGATGCGAATAAAAGGTTATATCGCGTGTGCTCATTTTGAAGAAACAATCAAACATCTTGGCGAGGGTGATACGCCAGAAAAAGCACTTTCTGATTTTTTTAATGGTGACTTTCAACTCCATTGCGAACTTGCTGAAGTCGAAGATGGTTCATACGTCACCGTGAGGGTTTTTAAAGCCATCTATGCAGACACACCCGAAGCAAATATGGACGATTTTGAAGATGGTTGGCAATGGATGCTTGGTGATGAAGTTAGCGAGCATCAAGTGCAATTTTTTGAATGACGAGGGAATATTCGATACTAGATGAAAACTCACTAATGTTTGCACTATTCGTTGGTTTGTTCGGCTTCTTTTGCTCTCAAATGTGGCAGCGTTATTTTGATATGAAGCAACACAATGAAGTTGGTGAAGCTGTACGCTCATTGAGAGAAAAAGGGTACATAGTCACACTGGATCGCTTAAACGGTTTTGATATTGATACTCAAACTGAAATGGAGCGAGTGAGATCTTTTGGCTATACGGTGCTCGATAAGAACGGTAAGCCTATTGACTCAAAAAGTAAATAATGAGGGGAAATTACGATGCTTAAATCTATGCAGAAAGCTGCGAGTAAAGTAGCTCTTCCGTTCAATTTCATAGCATTGATTGGGGTTTTGATTAGTGGATGGTTCACTTATCAAAACAATGGTCTTAATTTTACAGTATGACTCCCAATCGCATTGGTCAGTAGTTCTTTGATATTAAGCATTTGGGGCAGAAAGTTTTAAAGAGGGAAAAAGTATGGAAATAATGAAAGCAATTCGTATATTACTTTCAATACTCTCATTGCCACTGATGATTGTATTCCTTCTTCCGATATGGTGTTACTTAGTATGTTTCTATCAACCCGATGAAACTCACACAAGGGCAGAACATTTGGGTAATCAGATGGCAACAACATACAAAAAATTTGTTAATTGGTCATGGTAAGTTAAGCGAATCAAACGGGGAAAAGGATGAATTACTACTTAATTATTTCGTCGGGTATTGTAGATTCTAGCCCCTTAACCGTCCGAGGTAAAGATTGAGCAAAATGTTTGTTATTGGTCATGCTTGGCCCTTTAGTTCATAAGTATGTCTAATCTCGCAGATGTAGTGCAGAAACGATAACACAATCCGCTGTTGTTTAGCCTCCTTCAAATACAAAGGCACAACCTGTTTTGCGAATTGTTTAGCTTCATCTACAAACTTCCAATGCACAAGTTTTAATAAATGCTAGCAAGACAAGCGAGGCAAGTCTGCCCACCGCGTCGTATATTGAGGTGTCAACCTGTTCCGTTTCATCGCCCATTTCTGTTCTATACCCTGTGCGCCGAGAAACAGTGTGTCTCGCCCATAGCGGCTGTTTATTCCATCTAAGACCGTCATCAATGCGGGGTTGTTAGGTTTGACATTGAAAAGATCCTGCTGCTCGTACTTTGATGAAACCAAGTCAATAAGACCTACCCCAACCTTGTAGAAGCGAATGCCGCGTTTGTATATTTGTCTTGCTGCTTGCGTAGCGGCTGCTGTTACTTTGTCGGCATCGGCTGTTGGATGTTCGAATTTGATAAGAGACTTTTGGTAATACTGTTCACCTTTGTCATAAGCAGATGTTGAAGCAAAGACTATCATTACACCCGCAATAGAACGCTGCGCTCTCGCCTTCTGTGAGGCAATACAGGCGTGCTTAGCTATTGCTTGCTGCAATGAGTCAATATCTGTAATTCTCTCGCCCAGAGAGCGTGTGGAGAAGATTTGTTGTTTGCTGACTTCATTGTGATCCCACGACCTTGCAACTTGGCCGTTAAGTTCGCGTATCGTTCGTTCGATCTCAACGCTAAAGTTTTTTCGCATCTTATCTGGATCTGTGTCTGCAAGCTGTAAGGCGGTAGTAATACCCATATGCTTCAAGTGCATTGTTAGCTTGCGACCTATGTTCCAAACTTCATTAACAGGTAGTTTAGATAATAATTCGCGACGCTGCTTATCAGTTTCAATAACGCACACTCCGCTCCAATCTGCAGTCTGCTTGGCAAAGTGGGACCCAACTTTTGCTAAAGTTAGAGTATCTCCCACCCCAACAGAAACAGGCAATCGACACTCTCGCCAAACAGTCCTTCTCATCGTTAAGCAATGGTCACGTAGATCAGGTATCGCCTTTCGGCATGACTTAAAATTTAAGAAGCTTTCATCAATGCTATATACGTATTGCTCAGGTGCAAAGCGACCTACGGTTTCATGGAAGCGACCAGAAATGTCAGCGTACAATTCGTAATTTGAACTCAGGAAAATAACACCTTTACTGCCTTTGGTACCGTCACTTTGTAGTACCGGCTGTTCGAACAATGGCTTAAACTTCTTCGTGCCGGCCTCTTTCGCTAGGCGGTTGCACGCCACTACGGTGCCATCGTTGTTGCTCAAAACGGCAATAGGTTTATTGCGCCAGTCAGGACGAAAGATTTGTTCGCAGCTTGCATACATCGCGTTGGCATCAATGAGAGCGTAAGTCATTACCCTATGCTACCTTGTAGTTTGTTCTTTTTGTGAACTCTTATTGAATACGTGACAACACCTTCATTAGAAAAAGTATCTGTCTCACTGATGCTTACTGGCTTCACGTTTGGGTTTGTTGAGATCAGCTGACGGTTTTTAATGGAAATTTGTTTGACTGCAAATTCACCATTTAGGTTGCATACAATTACATCACCTTCTTCAACGGCTTCTGATCTATCGATTATAAGTAGGTCGCCGTCGTAGATGCCTGACCCGACCATACTATCTCCGCTTGCCACTCCTAACCATGTACATGATGGTTTGCTTACAAGAATTTCGTCTAAGCTCAACTTTAATTGCTGATACTCTGCAGCTGGTGACTCAAAGCCATTTAGCCCGGCACTTGCTTTGATAGGAATAACGTTCACACTCTTACTCGATATACTGTTTGTTCATACAGTATTTTAGGTTGAACTAGTCTAATGGATCAAGTTCTAAGAGTACGATATCTAAAAATGTTCTAACTCTGCTTCAGCGCGCTTTAGAAGTGGGACATATTGAGGGTCATATATGCTCCAGGTACACAAATCTAGTTGCTCTGCATTTTCACCAAAACAATCTGAATTTGGAGCTGAACCATTAACCATTGAGTAAAGTTGATTTGCCATTTCCCATTCATCACAATCTTGCTTCTTCTCTACCAGAGTGAAATCAAGATTGAAGATTCCCCAAACGGTTCCATATCTCTCTTCACCGTAAGCGTTAGTTAATTCACCCGAGCCAAGTGGTTCTAGAATATATTTGCCAATTGTAATGGTGTTTTCATTTAGTATTGCGCCACATAAACCATCAAAGTCGCTTTCCTGAATGACCACTCCTAGTTTGTATTGGTATTCTGCATTGAAGTAGTCCTTGAGAGGCTTGCAAACTAACGACCATAGGCTGTTTTCTATATCCTGCTTACCAACTCTTCTTCGGAGTATTACTAAGGCGTCTAAGAGAGGAAAAGCTTCATCCCAGTTTGACCAATATAAGGCACTGTGAGGCGTATCGTCTCTTAATGGCAAGCCCCCAAACAGACTCACTTCTATTCTGTGGTTAGCACTTATGCACGCAAGTTTCGTGATTATCTGCGATTCAGAAAAGTTGTCGTAAGCGAGTCTCTTGTGGGGCATGTTTTTATTACCTTAATTGGCGTTTAACCGGTTTGATGAGAATGTAAAAGAGTTCGATGTGTCACGTATTAACCATCTTAGAAATCTATGTGACTCCTTATGGCCAAATTGATTCAGCATCTGCTTATATTTGATTTGACCCCAAAAAGGAAGACCGACAACGTAGCCCAGCGCAAAGGACGTTGCTACCAGTTCTAACGCAAGTGCCCAGTGGTTTTCGCCGTGAATGATAAGCGAAACGGGCGTAACGAGAATAAGAGCTAGCGGCATGGAAGTGGTAGTACAAAGTGAGATCCATGACTGGGCCAAAATTTGCTTACCTACTGAGTGATAAAGCTTGTACCTAGTAACGTTTAATCTCATTGCTTTCCTTGTCCTCATTCGGCTTGTTAGAGTCATTCAGTAATTGTTCGGCATTCTGCGTTAATATCGATGTTTTTCTGAATCGCTTTGCGAAATTCGTAAATACATCATTGTCAGATTTTGAAGGATTTTTTGGGGAAATATTGACCCAAACCGAAACTTAAAGAAAAGGCCTACAGAGAAAATTCATAAGACCTTTTAAGTTGATGTAGGTTTTCGGAGATCTTGTTCAAATCCCAGGTTATTGAATTCAGTCTTTTTAAATCGTTAAGATTTGCTTGTTTGCATACTTTTCTCGAGTAGTTCAGCAAATATAATACCTATGCTCGCAGATCCCATCATTAAAAGGATTGTGAGGTATGAGTCATCTGGTTTTATTTCGAAAACACCACCAGCAACGACTAGCATTAGGCTGTAACCTGTTATTTCAATCCCTTTGTGTAGTGGGTAAGATGGTATAAGTTCTTTTGTGATAAATGTAAACCAACGCAATGAAAAACCTGCGCCAATGCCACCGACAATGTAGGTTGGAAAATCAAGTAACATTCCAACAAGAATAGTAGCTATAAAAGCTAATAGTGTAATATGTTTTTTCATTTAATAAATTCTTTATCTCAATGCTTTATCTCAATGCTTTCAAGTTAGGATTGCTTATCTAGCAAACCAATTCTAATTCACTTTTCAACTGTGATTTCAATTCATTTACCATCATAATGCAATGACTTGAGTTATTTATGTACAACTTTTTAGTTTTATCATTCTGCATGTACTCAATTGTTAGTTCACCTTTTTTCCTTGCGGTATTGATCGCTATGTTTAATGCGGCGGTCAAACTTCGGTTTGCACCGAAAGTTATACGCTTTTTCATTATCAAAACAGAGCCAAGTGGGTCGTTTTTTAAGGTGTGATATTGTGTCTTTCCGTTACGTAAAGCTCCAACTCTTAATTCGAGATGAGGGATCTTTTTGATCTGGCGTTCTTTAGATTGATTGACCACTTTTATAGCGTTCAAAGCGGCACTTTCTTCAAAGATAAAATCAGGTCTGTGTTGCTTTAATTCTGATTTTAGATGTTCTACTAGGCTTTGGAGTAATATCTGGACCTGCTGCTTATCTGATGTGGAATAGCGACAGCTCTGGTCATCGTTCTTTGATTCCAGGTACTTTACTTTCTTACCTAACGCAAAAGTCATTAAATTCTGAAATGCACCACTGAGGTTGCGACGCCTACCGAAACCGAATCGTTTATTATTCAGATATAAGTAGCCCATAGGTTTGTTGTCAGAGGTGAGATGCATTTTAGTTTCAATCGATTTTACTCCTGAAACTAAACGAATTGACATCACTTCAGACGATGGAGCTTTAACCTTTTGGTTCGCCCTAACAGAACCATTGGAATAAATGAGTTTACTTTCTTTATGACAGTAGTAGGCCATCGGAGGGCTAACTCCTGCATTTTTGTAAGCAAGGAACTCTGTAAGTGCGCTCTCTTTAGATAAGTTTTTCCCGAAATCGACACTAACACTCTTCGATCGACCCTCTACTCGGATTGCTCCATAAATAGACCCTTCTTGGTTTCTTTCAAATGGTGTTACAGGTGGCCACGGTTGAATGACTTGTCCCGTTCTTACAAAAACACCAACCATCGGGTTATCGACTGCAAGGCTTGTTAAACGCGCTACCATTAAAGCAATATTGTGATGATCAGGTTCATGGATAACGTATTCTTTGGAATCGAAAATATAGCGAATCGAATGGTCTGTAAATTCTTCCATCTCTTTACTAACCAAGTTGATAAGAGCTTCTCTTGGGTTTCTTTGAGTGCCGAAATAGTATTTATTCTGGCTACTCCCATTGAGTGCAGTAAAGTGCCCAAGTCTAAGACCTGATTTTGAATACGCTCTTGCACCCTTACTTAAGTAAAGGTGGATTGCGACGAAATTAGGATGAATTGAATTTAAATAATCTTGATATTCAATCTCTGAGTCAAATTTCAAAAGTTCAGCTGTCTTTGGGTTGTAGTAAGCTTTAGGTGGATAAATCTCATTCTCTTTATATGCGAGAATGGTCTGTAAAGCTTCCTTTTGCGTCCTATTGTTTCCAAAATGAACTGCAATAAATTTCTTCCCAAGCCAGGTACCATAACGCCCTGTGGGATTACCGCGTTTGGTGAAAGCAGGAGTGTCAGTAAACACGTAGGCGCCATCTACAAAGGTAGAGTACGAAAGAGTAATACCAACAGGGTCATCTGTATGCTTTGCAATAAGTCTCTTTTTAGGGTTACGTTCAACTCCTTTCGAGGAGGGTTGTGTCAACTTTTGGCTCAACATGTTAATTCAACTCTTAAATTTCGTTTGATTGCATTTTAACTCAATGGTTATCTCTGTGGGTTCTATCTTTCATTCTTGCTTCTAAAGATCATCATAATGGGAAGTATCGTGATTGGAGAGTATCTTCTGTCATGGGAAGATAATGGGTTCTAATTGGTTAAACTTAATTGGATACCATGTGCAAAAACTGGATAACAATTTTCAATTCCACTTTATAAAGGTCAAGATTAAATCGTCAATGACATCAGTAGACCAAATTAATCCCGTCGTTATGCACATAAACGTCACAGTAAAAAAGTTTAATGCGCCGATATACTCTCTTTGTCTTAAGCATGTAATAGCCAATAAGGTTAACAAGTGCGGAAGCTGTCAACATTCCATAACCGGCCATATCAATAATTTCTGGTGCTGTGAGCAGCAGGTTAGTGAGCGAGGGTTATTTCTGGCTACCATCATGCTGGATGATGCTGTCGAGTAAAATTGCACAGCTATTGACCTGACCGAGCAGCCTTCTCTTTTCGTCATAAGACCCAGCTCTTTCCGCCGCATCAGCTGCGGCTTGATAAAGTGCTACAGCTCGTTCCAAGTTGCGTTTGCGATCTTTAGGCTTCCACAACATTGGAGACCATGGCCAGCAATCTTGTAGATCACTATCAGTATTGGCGGCATCACGATAACAATATGCAGCCAACTCTAATACTTTGGAACCGTGTTGGTCATCATGTACTTCAGACCAATTCTCCACATCAATTTGCCTTTGCCTTTCACTGGCGATTAGTTCATATCCTGTCATCGATGTTTCCTATATCAAGTTTCATTTGTGTAAGGGACAGGCTTTTCCAGCACCCCACCGTGAGCCTTATCGAAGATCAGAAGCGCTTTATCGGTAGTCAATTCCTTAAATTCGGGCATGGAGTGAATACTAATTCTGTGATTGTTACGTTTCACATGGTGCTGTACTGCTTTGATATCCCAAGCCAACCAGTCATACATGCCACCCTTGGGTATTCGGTAGCTTATTTTACCTCTTTCCTTCAGTTCATATAACTTATCTGACCTCAAACTAATGTTTTTATGCAATGAATCATAATCTTGCCCAAATACATTAATAACATCATTCGTAGCAATGCCACCTGATTTAGCCATAACACACTCACTACCGAGGAACTCCGTCTTGTCTCCCCACTGAATGATTAAATCAATATCCCCAAAATCAACTGCGTTATTATCAAGATAGGACCCAAAAACGTATATGCGCTCTATGGTATAGATAAAACACGGCCACTCATTAACCTCTGAAGCTCTCGCCATAACTGTTTTCGCAAGCTTGGTTATGGCCTTTCGACCCATTCTTTTAGTCATACTTTTCATCGCTAGGGCTCTGCCAGATGGCGTCGCTTCTAGGCCGTACAACCAATCATTCGTGTCTATGTTTTTGTGCCGATTGTGGCGAACGTCCAAGTAACCATTGCGATAGAGATCCATCGCCAATTCACGGCATTCAGTTATCGATAGACCTGAATTTTCAAAAAACTCAGAACATTGCAAATGATACTCGCCATGAGCATACAGCCTCAAAAACGTCCGGATTGTGATGAATGGATACCCGCAAATTGTGTCTGGATGATTCACTGTTTATATATCCTCATTTTCCATCATGGATACGGCCATATCCAGTGAGTTAATAACTCTAATTTTATTCAAAAATTCGTTAACCCAACCATTTTCATTATTCAGGCTGTACCTTGTCCCGTAGTTGCAGGCATGAAATATCACAAGAAGGGTTTCGGCTTCTTCACGATTGTTGGTGATCAGAGCTGCACCCTTATCAAGAGCTGCATGCTTAATGTCACGGTGATAAACGTCCTCTGGGGTAATAAATAAACCTCGGCCTTGACGGTCAATAAAAAACTGAAACCTTCTTGATTCTACCAAGCCGACTCTAATGTTTTTGTGGGTTTTCTCATCGAATCTTCGAGATTGAAGCGGGATGATCGAGGTGTACAACAAAGACTCAAAATTAACAACTTGCTCTGTTTTTATGGTTCTCAGGTGATTAACCAGGATCAATAATAAATCATTAACACACTGACCATTCCATAAACCGATAATCTGCTCAGGCTCGTATTGAAAAGGTAAATTTCTCTCAGAGCTGTGCACTTCCTCGTTGAACAATAACACTGAGTCAGGGTGATAATAGTTGTACTCGTACTTAGATGATATTAAGCTAAACAGAATCCCTTTAATGCCTGTAGCCTTGGTAAGAACGGACTCTAAACGATCTATGTCCTCAACACCGATACGTGAACCTCTACGAAGCGTCATGGGATAACCATCGATAGTTACGACAGTGCCTTCCGGTGTTTCAATGGATTCAATGCGTTTAAGTCGGTCTTGTTCTTTTTTGCGCTGTTGATGTTCCGCCTCAATCCGCAACTCTTCCTGCTTACGCATAAATGCGTCATAATCGAAAGTCATAAACAAATCTCCTTATGATATGAGAAGTCACCGGTTTCCAAATTAGCTTTTTTCTAAGCCGACCTAACGGCATTTTCTATTAATCATTCATTCCATTTCATATGGATATGATAACACGCCACACACGTGCTTAAAGTTATTTTTTATCCAATCTCTATTTACTGCACCCCAATCTTCAATTCGGTATTCACCGCGATTAAATTGTTCGACTTTAATCTCAATTTCATGAAGCGCTTTGATCGTATCCTGCGCTGTTCTTCGCGGCATACCAGTCGCATCCATCACTAGCGGTACTGTATTTTTGCCCGTATCAATTAAGTAAGCCACTAGTAGCCGCCTTAGAAAAGAAGTTTGGGTTTTGCTTGGTTTCTCAATCATTTCAATCTCAATTACTGGTTTTAGGTGATTTTCATTTCTAGGTTAGAGCAATTGATCCCAATCACGCAAAATCGTCTCCCTAATTGAATTTCAACCACATAGCTTCGTGTATCTTGAATTTGATTCGATATTAAGGGAGAGTGATTATGTTAACTGTACTTTGTGCAATCTGTTTGTTTTGTGTTATGGGTATGAATTATTCGGTAGCCCTAACTCAACTCGCTAATAAGTTAGCCTTAGTCGTGCTATTGGTGAGTGCAGCAATGTCATTTCTTGAACTTTTATCTGTGTTTTATTGAATGCTTAAATTATCGATATAGCGGTGAGAACAATCCCCCTCAGTCGCATTTTTTACGTTTTGATCGCCACAAATATTGTACAGAGGCTAACAAAACCCCCGCCCCTAACAAACTCTCACGTTAAACGCCTTTTTGAATTGTTCTTCTATCCATTTAAGATGAGCCACCGAACCTTTATCTCCTTGGAATGGCTTTGCGTATTCTTTTCGCAGGAATTTAGTAATACAGGACATGGTAATACTGTCCGGTGCTCTGTTCACCTCAATGTATCGGGCTACATCCTCAGCGTGCTTATCGACTCTTTCTATCTTGTCCGATACCTCTTGAGATAAAGCTATCAAACTGTAAATCCCTAGATCGGAATCTTGAGTAGTAGTCAATTTAAACGGTAGATTGCTATAGTCATGCCTTACGGTTCCTTTTGAGTCATAATAAACAAAATAATAAGGACTAAATATAAGAACTCGTTTAGTGTCGGTTGGCGGTGATGCTACGGGAAAACAATAGCCCTTAATTTCAACAAAACTGTCATTTAAGGCTTGTAGCAAGGCTTCTAGCATCATAGGCAGTTCTGATGTCTCCCCACTAACAATTATACCTTTATTACTAAAAATGTTGCTCCCGATCATCGCGCACCGATCATGCTTGCATAAGCGAAATTCAAATGAAATATACTTGGAATGAGAACTCGATATTTCTGCGTAAAAGTCTACTTTTAAAGATTTTGGTGTCATGCATTTGACAAAGTGCTTGCACGTCTCATAATTAACTCTTTCTGAATAGGCCAAAAACGAGAAGCTAGGTAGTCGCTTATTGAATATAGGGATCAGTACATCAATGTAATCGCTTAAACCATCGCTTAGTGTCGCATCCTCTATTGCTTCGTATGCTCTCTCATAATCGGGTCCGTATTCATCTTCATAAGTTTTCAAATTCATGGGTTATATTCCTATGATTATTGTTTCCAATATCGGTTAAGAGGCAGTTAAACCCTAATCAATAGACTAGCTACGTCTGCCCCAGTGTTACTTGCTACGATCTCTGCGGTTCGCTGATTAACGTCATCGAATGTGTTAAAGAACGTTGGGTATGAGTCAAATTGAGTTGGATTAAACACTTCTTGATGCCCTTTGGCATCACCACCCCAATTGTCCTCGATGAAGTATCGTTTGCCGTTATCACATTCAACAATCATAAGATCGCAAGATTCTGATTCTGATTCTGATTCTGCCCCTGTACCGTTGTAAGAAACATGCCAGTGTTTAGTCGTCTTAAACGCTCGGTGAGAGTCCCACTTTTTGTCTTCTGAGTTCCAATATTCTATCGGGATCTGATTCATTCTAACTTTCCTTACCTCGAATACTTAATCTAGAGCGGTTTTGGCAGCACTCGCACCACTTTCAAAGACTTCTTTTTGCTCAGTTTCAGTCATTTTAAGTTTCCTACTTGATAATGCTCATTGACTGAGTATGGTATTAAGGTAATTTTCGACACCTTGAATAGCAACGCCCTCATGATAAACATCCTCTAAAGCATCACACATTGAGTTTCGCATAGCGTTATCAAGATCATCTAGCAGTAAGTAATATTCTCGACTATGCCCACTTGGTACGACTCGTTGCAGTTCAAGGAGATCTTCAACGAGTGACTTAACTGAACCTGTTATATCAATAGGGTAAATGGCGCGATTAGTTGGTACAGTTTGCAGCCAGTTAGATAACAACCGTTTTAACTTAGCGTAGTGAACCCAAGAGCATTCATAGCTGTGTATGAACGTTTTGTTGTTGGTGGTGAATAGCGCCAGTGTTCGTTCTGGACAAACGAGAACGGTCATGCCCTCTATTGTGTCAGGATTCATAACGTCAATAAGGTCTTGGGCGGTTTTTGTAGAGGTGCGTTTATCGATTACATAGGCCCACCCACCACAAATTGAGCTACCCTCAACATCAAAATACAGCTCGTATTCATTCGGAACATCAGGTGTGGGATAGTCGCTCACTTCTACGGTGTACCCCGCGACAAAAACAGCATGTTCAAATGTATCGCTATTAACGTCAGGGTTTTTAAGCAATGCCCGTAACGCCCCCGCAGAAAGCCCACATCTTCCAGCCAGATACTTAATCCCCCTCCAATCACACTCTAGTTTTTGGGCGAACTTTTTAAGCTCTAAACCACTAAAAAAACACCTATTTTCAGTCATTCACCAATCCTTGAAATTACGAGTCATTTTTCCCATTATAGAGTTTTACAGTAAAACCCTGTTTTCTAGTTCCAATGATTGTCCAATAGTTGGAAAATCTGCTCGCCTGTCACCGTGATCTCAACACGCTCAAATGTGCCTTTGTGTCGATCATCCAAACGCACTCTGTTATGAGAAGTATTCCAATCATAAAGCTCAATTACATATTCAATTTTAGGTAGCAGTAAATGCTCAACAACTAGCTTTAAAATCTCTTGCTGCTTAGGCATCGTCATATGTTCAGCCATTGCCAAATCTTCGAATAACGCACCATCATTGAAACCAAAACGCTCAAACAAATCGTCTGAGTCCAGATTCCATGTCTTGGTTAACCAAGCTTCGCGTGGATCGTAGTTAGGTATCATTGTTTTAATTTCCTATTCTAAATTTTTTCGTTTCGTGCCACATAAAAGAGCCTTAACAACTCAGGTAATGCTACAACACCAAAGGTAAATTTAGCGAATGAGTTCCAAATTATAGAAATAAAACTCAAGATCGGTAATAAACCCCAAAGGATAAAATAGTGCCTCTGTTATCGAACCAATAATTATGAACTATCCCTGTTGCCACATAGAAAATAGATAGCAATATTAATGGCTTCCAATTGGACTTTACCCATGCCCATGAACCGTATTCTGCTATTCGTTCCAAGGGCTTTGTTTTTGAATATATAAACATTGATATGCTTCCTAATTGGCTTTTTCGAAATCTTCGATGCCGCTTGCTAGACCAGTTTCCTCCATGCCTACAACGTTAATGGTTTCTATTTTTCCATCGTTTTTAACAACTACGGCCTCATCCAAAAATACACCAGAAAAAATGCTCAAAAGATATTCATGGCCGTACCCTGCCATATTCTCTAGAGACGACAGAACATCCAGATCAAAATTACTCAGCGAACGATATTTAGCAACTAACTCTTGGTACTCACCATTTAATATGATTGCACGAACATCACTACTATCTGATTTGTTGCCAGTCTCACGCAGAGCACATTTGATATGATCACACCAAGTTTCCTTTGTCGCATTAATTGCTCCTTTAAGGTAACTATCCAACTCTCCCTTTTCCGACAAATATTGACGATATGACTCTACAGTTTCCTCTATCATTTGATGTTTCCCACTTTAAGTTCGTTCTAAAACTGGTAACAAAAATGAGCCAGTATCGCCTTGTAACCAAGATCGATGTATCTGAGTACGAGCAAATAGCTTTCTAACCAATTTGGGGACTGTTTTTTTGCCTTCAGCAGCTCGGCTATATGACCAGATCCGCAATGGCTCGTAACTATCTCTATCTAGCATTGATGTTTCCTTCTTGACTGAGGCTATAGGACAGCCCCTACTTGCTTTAAATATGAGATCATGAGTCAAGTTTTGCGGTATGTTCGTCTGAATATACGTAGGATAAAGCAAGTAAGCCTTGCTCATTTTCATTCCAACCGCCCACTTTTACCAGGCTTGAAAATGTTTCCTTTTGCCTGTCAATTTCATTAAACAATGCCGTTATTTGGTTCAGTTCTTCTTGTATGTCTTGCTCATCAATCTTACTCTCATGATTCCCGTACATTTTAATCGCTAGTTTCGCATCATACGAATCCGAACTGAATCCGTCAGCTGCGTAAGAGGAGATGTAAACAGGAATGAAAGAGTCTGTGAAAACTAAAAAATTAATCTCGCCTTTCTTGCAACTCTCAGTGAACAAATGAAGCTCTATTTGCCACTGTTTTAATAGCTGCGTTGGTAATTTTTCAATTTCCTTCAGTGTTTCCTTGATTTCGTCAACAGGCACTCTGTCCCACAGGAAGTATGACCCCGCGACTATAGACACTTCCAGTTTCTCAGTTAGCAAACTGTGATCAGATTTCTTGCTCATTACGATTTTCCCACGTTACTTCGATTGTTGGATTTGCTGATTTATAGCCGCCAAACCCACTTTCTTACGACACTCTTGCACGTTCGAATTATGCTCTGCCAGATCTTCTTGTGGAATACCCGTATAAGACTCTGATTTAAACGTTACTGACTCGTTGGTAATTATCACATCGTCAAATTGCTCGCTTAGTTCTGCCTTAAGTTCTTCAAGCAACTCATCTGGAATCTGATCACGCTCCAACGTCACAGACTCTTTCATGGAGGAACCGCTCGTAACGAACATTCCGCATATTGAGTCGGCTAGTTCCGTTACCGAATCGAGGTCTAAACTCGTTGCCTGCACCCCTGTTGAAAGCAACACTAAGGGTAGAAACAAGGTTGATATCTTCATTACGATGTTTCCTATTATTGCTAAACAAAGGACTGCCACCCAGTTACTCCAGAAATGACATACCTATTGTCTATCTTGATTCCGAGCTCACCATCTTGGGTATGAATCGGGCTTTCTGAAGGTTTCACCATGCAATGCCAGATTAAATGGATAGGGTGACCATTCTGGATTGGGACTGACAGTTCATCTGGTAGTGGAACCTTATCTAAACTGTTTTCTAGATTGTCCAAGGTCGAGGCTGAGAATAGTTGTTTTTGCTGCCACGGTGTAATACCACTCCCGAGGAATATCCAATGCCATTCAAGACCGTCATTCCAGAGTCCAACGACTGCATAGGTTTTATTATCGATCTCTTTGAATGTTACAGTTCCATTGATCAGCATAGGTTTTTCAAAATTCATATCACAATCGTTTTCAATCTTTTTGACAAGATCAAGGTATGCCGAGTCGTCAGAGTCGCCAGGTGAAGCAACCATCGAAGTTAGATAGAGAGGGTTAGGTTCACCGTGTTGATCATAATACTCTGCGACTCGTAAACTGTTTGGTTCTTCAATATAATCAAAATCTACAGAAAGAAAATTAGCGATTGCGTTGCACACAAGTTCATCATTAATTGGGTGCGTTTCTCGCATCATGTTCTGCAACTGGTCAAAGTTGGTATTATCGAGCAGGGAGAGTATTTCATCACTTTCTTTACCTCCAAAATGCTTAACCATTTCTTTGAGTGAATCCATCATCGCTTCATCAGCATTTCCGGATTCATGAGCCATACCTATTTGCTCTAGAATCTCAGCAAAATCAATCAAAGTATCGGAGCTACTATCGTTTATAAAATTCAGGTCGAATCTGTAGGGTGATGGCTTTTTTCTGTAAGGAGACATTTTTGAAAGCAACTCTTGCAGGTTTCTGTTCAGTGGAATGCCAACTATGTCGCTTAAACGATGAACAAATATTTCGTTCAAGTGGTGTTCTTCAGTGTTACTTAAAGCCTTATCTTCTACATTTTGGAGTTTTTTAATTAGCTGCTCCCAACTATTAAAGTTGAATATTTGAGCTATTATCGCTCTAGACTCATTAGCTTCAAAATTGAACGACTTGCTTATCGCTTCTGCGCTCAATCTCGCTTTCTTTGCTGAGGGTAACTGCATTTTCTTTTTCCTACGTTAAGTTGCGTCTCTATCCATGAGCTCATCGTCTGGGTCTAGTCCAGCGTCTTTTGCCAGATAGGTTATTTTTCCATCAGCAATAATGACGCGTTCCATGATTGGATTCTGATTTTCATCAATACCAACACAAACAGGATTGTGAAATGTAATTGTACATCCGTATTCACCATCGAACTCCATTGGGTCCAGTAATGTTATAGCTGCTATGGATTTTGGATCGATGGCCATAGCCCTATAACTTCGACATGATTTGCTACCCGTAACTCTTTGAATAATCATATCCACTCGCTGTTTTCTACTTGGATTGGATTGCACTTAGAAACTTTAATCGCCACTGATTAAGTTCTGTACGAGAAGGCTCATAAGGTTTTTCTTCATACTTTCCACCAGCTATTTCAACAGCAGATTTCCATTCTTCAGGCTCACTTAGTGCCGTTGATGTATCTTCAATGTTCAAGTTGGTAAGCTCGAACATCAACTCTTCAAGATCATATCTCTCGACAGTTCGATACATATAACGTAACGCGGCAATTCGACTTTCGTTGCTATTCATCATTTTCACTAATTGCTTGGCTTTGCGCGTTCTTTCATCGGTGTAGGGTTCTCTCGATAAAACGGAAAGCTTCACTGCCAGATCAAGCGATTGAGAGGCACAGTATAGGGTTTGATCATGTACAACTTGTTCGTAGGACATCTCATTTATCTCACTAGTTTCATAATGAGGATAGCTTAGCACGCTACAGACGTGCGTAAAGTTATTTTTTATCCAATTGCGATTTACTGCACCCCAACTATTGATACGATATTCACCACGATTGTATTGCTCTACATCTATCTCTAACTCATTCAAAGCTTTGATAGTATCTTGCGCAGTTCTACGAGGCATACCTGTCGCATCCATGACTTGCGTAACAGTGTTCTTGCCTGAATCTATTAAGTGCGCAACAAGCAGTCTTCGTAAGAATGAAGTTTGTGTTTTACTCGGTTTATCCGTCATTCAATTTTTTCCAGTTCCACTTTGGGTTCATTAACCCCTAATACGAATTGAGCTTTGTTCGATCGAGTGACCGCAATAACTTGAGCCCCACTTTCTTGGATAGACTTTACATGCTTATGTGTTTCTCTCTTGAATCGACTACGACCAATGGTGTTCTCTACCTTTGACTTATCGACATAGGAATAGAAACCATCCTGAGTGCATAGCTTACGAAACTCTACATCCAACTTAGCATCTATAAATGCATCGTATCGTTCCTGAGAAATCCAACGAATAAATTCCAAAATGTCATCATAGCTTTTATTAAGCAAAGATAAGCTAGCAGTGAGGCCACCAATTGGCTTTGTGTAGTCGGGTGAGCCATCTGCTAATAAATGATAGAATTTCCAGATCGGTTCGTGATGTGACAGCCTATTTCTTAGGTCTTTTATTTTATTTAATGACTTTTCTACCCTGGTGCGTTTGGGTTTATGAGGTGTGTTTGGGAACACGTCACTAAGTAGGTTTGGCCACAATAATGATTTGTTGGTTACATCCTCAAAATCACTACTAAGTAATCCACACCAGAAACCGAACATTAGGCGGCTAATAACATCATCATGACGTATAGGTAATCGTCCTTCGTTTCTAAGGTCTTTTTGAACCTTCAACACTTGTTGTTCGAAATAGCTGTGTCGTTTACGTATAAGGCCGCCATTACCATCTGGCTTCACCCAGTGTTTTGATTTTGATGGATTCATTTTGTTGATCTTGATATTCTGCACGTCTATCGCAACATGTTCGAACCACCAGTCATCATTGGCATATTTACCTAAGAGGCTATTTTTAACAGCTTCATTCAGTGCGTTTCGAAGTGTAATCTCTAAAGCTTGCAAGGCAGGATAAAGAGCTCCTGACAGTGCTTTATTCCAGTAATAGGCCCTTAATGCCTGATCGTCTGTTTTTAGTTTCAGAAGACCCTTGTAAGTTGATAAGCGTGGTGAGGATATAAACTCTTTCATATTTTTATTGACTTATAGTTTGTTAAGTTCATAATTGTTGATGGATACACGTTGTGCGTTCCCTCCCAGATAACTGGTGATAAACACGATGTAATTGTTTTACAAAGGCTGCCTTCGGGTGGCCTTTGTCGCTTCAAGGGTACTGCAATGTACTTAAACGACTGCAAGCCCAAACGTTTAGCATTCTCCCTCGCTGCCGCTTTATTAATGAACGGGTAAACATCATGCGCAGCTAAGCGGTGTAGCGACTCATCTACAGAGTCCACCAGCCAAACGTTTCCAGTACAAGGTGGTGTTCCACCGACTTGCTTGTGAGTTAGCTTGCCACTCTCATCAATGGATGAAATTAATTTGGTTTCAACGTAGTTCAATTCGACTTCTACAGTTGTACCATCAGATTTATAGAATTTGGGTATGCGATGCCCGGTTGTCAGTAAATATCTCATAACCTATCCCTAGTCTCGAAATGTCCATTGACGAACTTTCTTCATTCGGTCTATTCGAGCTTCTTTTGCCCGTTCTCTTTTGTTCCACCATTGTACTAGCGGGGAGTATTGTTCAAGATCCATTGCTAGCACCTTCATAATTGTATCCACTGATAGCCCACTCATGAGGCAAATATCCTTAATGCTGATATCAGACTTGTAAGCCTCAATAATATAGAGTCGAGTTAAACTTTTCCTCTTGATACCAATATCTGACAGGCCAGCATTAGCTATGAGCTCATCAACATAGCGGTTGAGCGTATAAGGTGCGTAATTGACTGCTCCACCAGCCTTTGTCCCTCGCTTTTGGACACCGAAGGGCTTGAACGTTTCGGGGTTTACAAGAAATAGAGCTGTAGGACACAACCCCAAATAGCTGTTAAGCGGAGAGGTTAAAACTTGTTCTTTCTTGAGTAACGTTATGTACTGTTCAACTGACTGCTTTAATCCATCGTGCGAAAATAGAATTGGTCTTTCTCGCCCGTTATAGGCTCGTTCGGCATCGATAATGAACAGTTCATTCAATTCACCGTTTGCTGATATAAAGTCGCTTACAACCAACGTGGCTATTTCTATTTCGCGCATAGCCGCAGTCGTCATCAATTGAACAATAAGCTTGTTCACCAATGTCCATGGGTTCGCTCGGCTCAAGTTGCTCGTAACCAATTTTTTTAGCTCTTTGTTCGATAGAGGTCTTCCGTCCAAAGCTGCTTACCAACGCAATGTTATTACTATTAATGCGTAATTATGGCAGTGTTTGCACAAAAAGACTAGAGCTCAACGTCACAAATAGAGCTAAGTCAGTTAGTTATGAGTAAGGTGGGAAACTCGGTGTTGATCTCTTTAGTTAACGATAAGGCTTGATTCATTTTACATTGGACTATAAAACAATACCTATGCTCGTTATTTTACTTGGTATATGTTTATAAATTAGTGCGAACTCTTTAGTTCCCATACTACGGATAAAAAAAAACCACTGAGCCGGTGACGGACTGCAGTGGTTTAGGGTATTAGACTAAGGCAGAAATAGCTTTGACCATTGAAATGCGATCAAGTGGTTTTTGTTGCTGACTTTGCTTTAGTTGAGGGTACTCGATCAGTTCTCGAAAGTGGGATGGTACTTCGTCACTATTCAATTCTACTGTTCGAAGAATGGCTGTGTTGTTGAATGAGCGAATTTCATCCACAACATCAGCAATTTGGTGAACTAATCCTTCAAATTTGCTATCGAGTAAATTTTTTGAATCTAACTCTTGATTGCTCAGTTGAATTCTTTGCTCGGTCGCTAAGATTAGCGCTTTATCCAAATTGTGGTTACTTCTAAGGTGGACCTTGTATTCATGCTGAAAAAAGGAAATGGTTCTTTCCAGTTCAGCAAGAAAGATTGAACTAACTTCGCTCTTTAACTCTTGAGCAGTTTGTTTCCGTATTCGGTGTTTAGCTTGTTGCGATGTGAAGTAATGATGTCTTCCCATGACCGCGATGAAACTGCAAATTCACCCAAACTATTGAAGATCTTATAGTAAGGCAAACTCGTTACGTATTGCTGTAATTCATCGATGTTGATCGTAGGTTCAGTATCTTCCCAAGGGTTGGTAAACTCAGGGAGAAGAATTGAAGCGGGTGTTTTAGATAAATACGATTGTAGGTTGTAAAAGCCTAGGTGTAGCATGGTAGTTCCTTACTGGTTGTTAGGCACTACCACCCATTCGGGTAGAAGTGCCCGAGTGGGGTTAAGTAATCAGTTTAATTTCCAATAGTGATCAGAGTTGATGCCCCCTTTGGGACACCATGTACATCTGATCCAATAAAACCAAGGGTAATGTGTAAGTCTTTTAGAGGAAGGTTCCCCATATCGCGAATTTTGTTCAAATCCTCGCTTTCAACTGTAACAAAATAAGCCGTATTCGCTTCTTTTGAAGCAAGGCCTAATCCGATAGTCTTAAACTCAACTGCACTTCCTAGAGAGCTTATTAGCTGATCTTCGCGTAACAACTTAAGCTCTTCTCCGTATAGGACGGTGATGTGGTATTCATCGCCATCTCTTTTCAGTTTATTTTCCACAATGCTGTCATATGCTGCCAAGCCGACGTACTCCTTAAGTTGTTCAAGGAATGGTTTTAAATCGGTCTTGTTAATTGCACACGAAAGGTATTGGGTACCACTACTACTGCCTTTCAGCTCGACTCTAGAAATCAAAATAAAGCTCCTAATTTAGAAACAAAGTTCATCTTCTGAAAGTTCGCTTGGATACCTTTCTGATGGGATCACCATGCATGATTGTTCATCATAGGTCTCCATCATAAACTGTCCGTCTTTGTTGCGGTGCAATTTGATGGCCTCATCAAAGACAGCAAGTACAGCATACTTCTCGGGTTCTTCAAGACAGCGTTCGACACGGCACCATACAAGGTTACCAAAGTTTGTACTCTTAATGATTTCCTTGTCGGTAATCGGTGTAACCCACGCTGCAAAACCATCGAAGCGCAAACTATCAATATTTAGAAATGCTTTGTCGGGACCATCCAGTACGAGGTCAAAACCTCCATCTGTTACATGGTTTCCAATACCAGGCATTTGACTTAGTTCTCGTTGAATTTGTTCTGATTCCAAGACAAGAACGTTGCGCACGCAGTTGTGGTAATGAGTGATTAGAAAATCCCAAATTTGACCTGGGTATTTAGCTGAACAGAGCTTGTGTGTTTGGGCCCAAGCTTTGAAGCGATCAGTATCAATACCATAAGCAGTTAGTTGAAAGTGCCCTCTTCCATCTTTCTCAGTAAATTGCTCAAACGACAAGAATTGACAAAACCCCCAGAGAAAATCTGGTGACTTGTATTCAAAACCTGATTCTTGAGCCGATTTTGCGCGTTGGGTAATTGCTAGGAATTGCCAAACATCAAAATGGGTTACCTTATCGAAATTGTTATACTCAAACAGAGCTGAATAAATTGGGTCCTCTTTTAACCACTTTAGAAAGTCATTGTAGTCAGAGTGCTTGGGTACCGCCTGATTTTCAGCGCGTTTCCAATCATCTGTAAATAACTCCAGTAGACGGTCTTGATTGATAGCGTTAAGAAAATTCTTAAATGTAATTAGATTCATAGATAGTTCCTCTTTCAAGGGACTACAGGGGCCCGAGGGCATTCTGTAGCCCTCAAGGGTTAGTTAGGTGATTAAATGGTTAGGTAGTCTGTTGTAACGGTGTAAGAACCGGCGCCATACTCTTCGTCTAATTCCGTTTGCAGTTCTAAAGCTGCGTAAAGAGCTTTAGCAGAAGTGTCGAAGCCACGATATAGTTCACCGTCGCGATTTGTAATACCTCTATTTTGCATAGAGTTAGAAACTTGTTCAGGGATGTCATCATGGTCTGCAGGCATTCCATCAACGTTAATCCCATAAGTAGGTTCGTCCGATTTGTCGGCTGGTCTTACAAAGGAAAAGATGAGGTGATCATCTTCTGTGTTGCCGATCAGCTTAATTGGTGTGTGGTAACCAACTAGGTCATCCAAATTGGATAGTCCGTAGTAAAATTCGTCGAGAGTAACCGGGTATATTTGGTTATCAATACGAATTTCAAAAGCTTCATCATCTCCGTAAGTATTGAAAGATGCATTCGAGTGGTATTGGCGATTCACGAAATCGAAATGCAATACGTTCTCCAAAATGAGCTCTTTAAGTTTCGAGCTCAATTCGACTTTGCATCGTTTTCCTGACCATGCCGGGTAGTCCGTGTTTTGTTAAATCAGAACTTGCAATGAGTTGATATCTAGTTTCATGCTCTAACCTCTTAAAAAATTTGGTTGATTGGGTACGTTTTGCCGTGCGAACGGAAAATTTGCCAATCGTCAGATGAGATCAATCGCTTAGTGACGATTTGAAGTGCACCATCATTAATTGACTTTATCGCCATATTGATAGTGTGTTCGTGATCGACACTTGGACCAATTTCTCCAAGCGGTAGAGTCTCTTCCCCAACGTAGTAAGCTTTCATGTCGAGGCTGTTGTATGCAATAGACTCAATGACTTTATCTTTACTTACATATTCGAACACCGATGTGCTGTACAGCGAGTAGAGCTCAAGGTGAGGAATGAGATCAGGAAACTCTTCTTCCATTTTCTCAACAATCATCATATGCGGTTTCTCACTTGCTTCGTCACCTGCTAGAACAATTTGGTACAGGCCGTGTGGCTGACCATTTAGTTGCTCTTGGAAAAACTTTGCAATGTGATCAGGCATAGGTGTTGTGATAGTTAGGTAGTTATTAGTATCAAGCATGATAGTTCCTTCGATTAACGAATTTGGTTGTTATAGATTAAGTTTGTTTACTAAATGGAGACGTCAGAGTACCGCTGGCACCCATTAGCTTTCATAAACAATATTAGTGGTATGTAATCTTCGTAAGCCTTTAAGAGTGCATTCTTGCAAAGCAGGTACGCACCATCGAAGCCATGAGCCACGGTAGAGCGTTTAAAGCATTTGAGAACCCTCTCTCCTTGAGAGTCTCTTTCGTTCCACATGGAGCGATAGATGAGCCTCTGGTTGCCGTATTTGTCGCTCTCTTGTAGCAGGAGAGGTTCAAACGTTTTGGCAGGCGTTGTAGAAGAGTAGAGTCGTCAAGAATTTCCTCCCAGAATTGACCCCAATGCTCATAACCTAGTTGGTCACGAAATTGAAGTGCTTCCTGTTTGGCTTGTTCTTTACTGATTTTTTATAACTTACTCGTTTATGCATCGTCTAACCGTTTGGTAAAGGGATGTGGATGCGAAATGAGAGGTTTGATTGGCTGATGTATTTCATGTATAGCTCCTAAATGGGACAGAAGGAGCTACCCCAAGGGATAGTTCTCCCTTGTCAGGTTGGTTTTTTAAGTGCCGTTAGGCTTATATCTCGGTTTTTACCCACGTTGAGAGCGCGTCATCACGGTAGTCATGCAGCGGTTAAGCTGATGATTTGAGTGAAGATAATCAAATTTTTGATAGGTAGGGTTTATTGAAAGGCACGGCTTATGAACCCTTGAATAAACCCTACCCTTTTCTGCTAAAGCAGGAAAAGGTAGTGGTTTGGATGTTGTTAGCTTTCAATTGAAGAAGCAAGATCATCAATCCAATCTTGAAGTGCATTAATCGCTGTATCTAGGCCATTTTCAGTTAATGGGTAAATTGCGAATAATGGGTCACCCACTGTAATTGTTTCGTTCAGTGAGTCACCAGTTATGGTGATGTACTTGACGCCTAACGTAAGTAAATTATCGTATTGGTCGATAATCTTATTTGTTGATAGGCCGATTTGAGCATCGTTTAGAAGCATGTTCAAAACAGATTCTTCATGAAGTAGTTGTTTGATTTTCATAGTTATCCCCTTGAAAGAACTCTATAAGGCATAACTGTACTCTTAGAGCAAGTAATGCCCTAGAGAGGGGTGTTAGTTTATGGTTTTTAGTAAGTCTTCGGGACCTTTGCCACCGACAGAAGTAATGTCTGATGAACCTTCAATGCAAACAGAAATAGCATTTTCAAGGCTCATTCCGAAGTGATCGATCTCGACTTCGTTATCACTCACCGCAGCATCATGCTCACAATAAGTTTCTGTAAAAGACTGATTATATTCACTGTTATAGGCACTAATCTCAAAGCAAGAATTGCTGTTTACAATACCTTTCTTTCGAAGTTCTTTGCCAATTTGTTTAATTTGACTCTCTATTAAATCATCACGATATTTCATCGTTATTTACTCCGTAATAACAACTTTAAGAAAATGCGTATTTAAGTAACTCAGAACGTGACTTGTTGCAGACTGATGTGACTTTTAGAACTTGCCCTCTGCCATATAAACAGTCTCCAACAACGGTTTCTAAATTGAAACTGAACGTTGTACTAAGCTTATCAACACCTTCTGGTACCGTCACATGATCTTCAGATTTCTCACAGAATAGTGAAGTTGTCATCTGTTCATGGTTGGGCCCAGCCATCGTCACATTGAAGAATCCATCTTTATTAATGGCATTTTCTTCGCGTAACGAATTTGTAACAAGCGTGATGACGTTTTGAGTAATTACCTTTTCATTATCAACCTCAACTTCCACTTCGCCCAAACAAGCGTTTTCTTGATTGAATAGTTGCACCTTTGCGTCACCGAAATGGTAGTCATTAGGTACCGCATTAGTGAACTCAGCAATGAGATCAAAGCTTAGTCCCTCAAGAAAATCAAAGTCATCTGGAGTTAGTGAATTGAACGTAGGTTCATCCTCTAGAGAAAGCAGGATTTTGCCGTGTTCAGGAAATAGTTCAATTCCACCAGCATTGACTTTCATACAGCGACCGTCAACACGATTTGTGATTGTAAAGTCACCAATTTTAATGTTGTCGGTAAGTGTATCTACAAATGTAGATTCAGTTGGTTCTGGTACTGCTACGATTTGAACAGAGAGGTTAGCTAGTTTAGGTAGTTGTTTAATTTTCATGTTGTAGTCCACTTAGTTGGTTGTTATGGACTATTCCCTGCCGGGAATAGTGCCCGGTAGGGTTGTTAAAGAACTGAATCGGCAAGTTTTAGAAGTGAACGAAAGTTCATCAATCCGTGTCGATTCAATAAGTTTATTTCAGTACATGCTGAATTGTGATTGTATAAGTGGCCCCAACCTTTGCCGGTAACATAAATGCCACGGGAAGTTGAAGAACGAACAATACCGCGTAGAACATGTGAACACCCAGTTAGGTGAGAGATTACTTCTACCTCATCACCTCTCTGGATTGTTTCGTTAGTTAACATTTCGCACTCCTCAGCATTCAACATCAACTTTACCTACACCTTCGATTTCAAAGTGTAAGTTAGTTTGATCTGTAAGCGATGCAGTTAAGCAAGGATATGGGCTGCTAATTGTGCTGATTCATCCATACTCATGTTGTTAGCTATGCAGCTGTTAATGAAGTCTTGAACTATCTGCTTTTGTACTGGATTTAGCATGGTTAACTCCTACACACTCATAAAGCTAGTTGATTTAGCAAGGATGCCGGTGATCAGAGATTCATAGGCGTGAAGGTGTTCTGTTTCGTCTGAAATGGGTTTAAATAAAATATTCAAGGTAAGCCCCTTAATTGGTTTATCAAGGGACTTAACCCATAGAGGGAAAGTCCCTCATGGGTTGTTGTAAAGTTAAAACATTTGCATTTGGTTAGCTGACATTTCGAATTCTCCAACGTTGGTCACCGTTGTATCCGGCTTTCCATGTCCTTTCTTCGGTTTATTGTCTTTTAGCTCATTGATCGCGTCAACGACACTCTCAACACCAAATAGATCGAACGCGTAATCATCAGCGAGTTCTTGTTTTTGGAGATCAGATTTGATGCTGTCAAAAGTCTCTTGGTCGATACTGTTATCAATTAGATACTCATGGACATTCATCATTACCATGTCCCCATCTTCATTCTCTTTCATCGGTCGTTCTGATTGAAAAAGTCTAAGGATATAGTCATGTCGGCGGGCAATTGCGTCATATCTTAGAAGGTCTGCACGACGAATTGAAATCCAACGATTTCTAAGTGCAGCTCGACAAGTTTCAGCAATATCTACCTTTTTGAGATCATAGTAATGCTCTCGTACAGCGTCTACATACATAAAACCACCAGCCATATTAACTTGCATTTCATCTGCAAAGTCGCAATCCAGTGACTCAATGTTCCAACCGGAAGGCAGGATGCCTTGTACTTCTTGTTGATTTGGCAAGTCATTACTGACATCAAACCAACGAGCTTTCGGAATAGTAATTCTTTCAGCGCGAGGTACTTCCGGTATGAAGTAGCGTTCTCCAAGCTCATGGATAGCTAAGTAATCACGAGCCGCGGGACTTGCTTCCTCGAAGTCGCGGTTGAGGCTCCACACGAAATCTATAGCAAGAATGTCATCCTTAGTTACGTTTTCGAACATTGGGTAGCATAGAAGTAAATTCAGTTCTGTCTTCTCAATTTTACCTGAGTAGTACATCTCTTCATGTTTCTTAGCTCTCTCCACCTCCATGCGATCCATCGTAATGAGGAATCGGAGCAGTTGGCGTTTTACTTCTGGCTTGAAATAGTCAGGAAGCACTTTCATCCAACCGTGATCGATACGCTTACCGCGGAAGTCGCGTGAATTCATATCAAACCTGATGTTCAATAGGAATTGGCGGAACTTTACGAAGGGTTTCATAAAGCTGTAGGCTTCATCTTGCTCAAGCATACTCTCCAATGAGTTATCACGCTCACCAGATACCGTGCACCATGCGCATCCAAATCTAGATCCGCACGAACTTTTGTTTCCTTTGTCGCCTACGATAACGCCACAGGTACCAGAGTTCGCATCACGGTACAGTTGCATCATTTCATCGAAGTTAGGAGTGTATGTGTTGTAGATACGGGCGGGTTTTCCGTCGTACTGCACACATCCAGCAATAAGTTCCCACACGTCGTCTAACTCAAAGTTAGCGATCGGCGCGAATGTTTTCTTACCTTCGACTTCAACAATAGATACTTCATCCATATCGAACCTTTCCATGCTTCTCTTGCGAGCGGCACTTTCGTCAAGGCGCGTTCCTAGTAAGGTAATGATTTCACAATTGTTTTCAGCTTCAATCTTCTTAACCAGCTTTTGCTGAGGTTGAATCTTTTCACTGATTGCGCAATCTCTGCTCTGACCAGGAAAGCGAGGTAATTTCCCGCGCCCTATACAGTAGTAGTTAAACGATCCTGTTAACGAAGGTTTAACCTGATGCACTTCAACGGGCAGGTTATTCTTTGCGGCAAATATTGTGATTTGCGTTAAAGACCATTCTGCGTAGCTGTCAATCAGGGGCATTTCGCGTTTCGTGTTACTGTTTAGGACGTAACATTTTGGTACGCTAGTGCTTCCTTCTGCAATTACACGTCTCATGGCCTCCAAGAAGATGATTAAAACGCAGGTACTGTCTTTTCCGCCAGAAAATCCTACGGACAAGGAGTAGCCACTTTTCAGCAGGTTGATGAGTCTTTCGACTGATTCTTCCCACACTGGTTTGTTTTCTAATGAATCGACAGCAACGATCTCTACCTCTTGTGAAGTTGAAATGTTTGTTACTGGGATTTGTAGGTTGTCTAAGTTTAATTTGATGTTGTCCATGTAGTAGCTCCTTCAAGCATTGGTTTAAAGGCACTACTACCCCTATAGGGCGTTTGATGCCCTGTAGGGTTGGTTGATTATGTTGGGTTGGGTTTAGACCAAATGAGTTGTATCCACTATCTTTGGCTTGGCCCAAGTATCTGTCTTGATGTTTGGAGAGAAACGGTAGGCTCCGATTTCTTCATCGAAGATCGCATCATGGATGCCGTAAGCTTCGACTAGGTTGTAGAAGTCTTGTTCGGTATCTAGAAAAATACCTAGCCTCTCGTTCTTGCAGTAGTAACCCTGATTCGGGAAACGGTACTTAAGCAGCGTGATCTTGGTGTTAGATGCGTAAGCAGTGAACATCGCGATCGCAATTTTGTCAGCGCTATAGCAATAACGTTGACGATGATTTACCACTTCGTGCTTCATTCGTTTAATACTACGATTATCGCCTTTATTAGCATCGTATTCGAAGTCTTTACACTCTCGCACATAAGCAGAGCGTATTTCTTCAAAACGTTCTTCGTCTGCTAAGTAATCGGTGTAAGTCGCGTATCGACGGCGTAATGAAGCTTCGGCAGTAACGATTGGCCAGTACGTCCAAACATTAACTGTTTCCTCATATTTCTCGTAACGTTCATCTCGGTTGTGTGCAAGGATTTTACGAGAATCGTAGAAGCTTTGTTGCTTAGTGCCGATATGAGTTAACTCTACTTTAGCGATATCTTTAAATGGACCGCCACTGCAAGATAGCGATTCGAAATCACCAGGCGCCTTAGTGCCTGAGACTTTAAAGCCAACGTATATGTACCCTTCTTCGACGTCCGGATGGTGGCATACAAGCGCGTGGGCACCTAGATGTTCACCGGCTAGCGGAATAACCACATCACCAAGCTTTGGTTGAATGTGGTAGTCAGGGTTAGAAACAAGAGAAACAGTTTTTTCGATCAGATTTACAGGGTTATTCATGGTAGTAGCTCCAATTGGTTTAAAATGGGCACTATCCTCCCTGTAAGACAGGGCGAGTAAGTGCCCTGTTGAGGGTTAATTAAATAGCTGCAGCAGCTTGGATGAACTTGATGTTGAGTGGTAGCCAGTTTTCGCAATCAATGTTAGGTACTAGGAGAAGAGAATTCCATGAACCCTCTTTTTCGCTAACCTTTAAGCCATAAGCTTTAATTGTTGCATTGAGCTCTTCTTTGTTTTTAAACGCAATGCCATGGCTAGTGGTGTATAGATAACCACAACCGACTGGTTCATCATGTTGAAAGACTTGGAAGCACTCATTTTTTTGATAGCATGTAATCAACTTCTCACCTAAGTAATCAGATGAAAAACCGTTGCCGAATTCAAATGTTTTAGATTTGATTTGGCGATCACCACGGCTTACCTCATAGAAGTCTTTGCTCCTGATTTGGTCAGTGATGATCTTGGCTTGTTCAGCTAGTGTGTTGCGAGCTTTTTTAATGGCTTCGTAATGCACTAGGTAGTCACTGTAGCTAACAAATTCATGGTTAAGGGAATTTGATAGTTCGTTATATTTAGGCATGAAAGCCCAAACATTTACTTCTTCAAGGTATTCCTCTCCTTGTCCGTAACCACTCCCGTTAGGGTTATACCAGAACTTACGGTTAGTTGTACCAATCAGTTCGAGTTCGTGGATGTTAGGACTTATAAATGGGCCGCCAGAGCATTGTACTCCTGATCGTGCACCTTTTACTTTGTAAGCGGAAACGTTGAATCCAACTTGTGACGATTTATCTCCGTAGATGCGCTCTATCAATCCTTGTTTACCGACTTGTTGGCCAGATAAAGGTATGACTACATCTCCAGGAAGAGGTTGTACTTCAGTTGGTAGTTTTGCTTGGTTGTATAGATTTACTTTGTTCATTGGTAGCTCCGAATGGTTTAGTTTCAGACAAAGCTACACAGACAAGCTGTTATAGCCCGTCTGGGGTTGGTTTTTTTAATGCTTAAGCATTGGTTGGTTCTCGGCTTTCCTTCACGTTGAGATAGCGCGCTAACACGGTCGTCATGCAGCAGTAAGCTGATGATTCTGGTGAAAGTAGTCTTATGGAATAAGAAAAAAGGAGGGTTTACGAAAGTCGTTGTTGTGGCTTTGATAAACCATCTTAAGGAAGATATTAAAATTTGGATAAAGTGGTGAAGCCCACGCAAGATTAGAAATTTGAAAACACATACCCACTCGGCCGGATAGTGCTTTGAAATAGTAACGCTATTTCCTTATGCTGGCAATAAGTTTACTCGGCTCGATTTCGCTCTTTTAAGCACTCAGTTAGAAGCTTTTTAATCTGAGCATTCATTTCGCTCTCTTCTTTTAGGATTTCCACAGAATGTATTTTTTGTTCTTTTTTGGAAAGCAAATCGAAATAGTCCTCAATGTACTTCGGATTATTCATCACTAGTATTTGGGGTTCATACATACCTTTGACGATAGAAGTAATGCCAGTTTGACACTTATAGTGTTTCTGCTTGAACGTGATGACAAAATCACAGAACTCTACATCGAAGTCAATTATATGACCGTTGTATATGTAATTGGAACTGTTGATGGTGGTGATATAATTTTCGACATATTCTGTGATCTGATTTTTTCCGACTAAATCCCCCATTCCTTTTGCTTGCTTCGCAGATTCTTTAGATCTGCTAACGACGATAATAGCCAAATTATCCCATTCAACTTCGAAGTAAGGCCAAGGCGCATCAAAGTAGACGGGGTTCGATAGGTCATGTGGACGTCTCATTGTCATTTTTCCTTTAAAAATTCACTAACTAAAATCTATTGGTAGCAATCCGGCTGCAGAAATTTTGGTATTCGCGAGTTAACTTAGCAGGTTGTTGTGCTTTGCTAAGTTAATGTAAATAAAATACCAGAATGCTAAATAGAACTTTCGTTTAAGCAATTTCTAATGATTCCGGCCATATAAAGTAAGACCCGAAACGTGCGCTGTATTTGAACTCGCCCCCCCGAGCCGTCCCTGATTTTGTTAATTTATGCTTCCCTTTATCCAAGGATAGGTACCCTTTAGAAACGCAGATTCTAAGAAATTCGTCAGTTTTTAGGCGATGCTTTTTCGCCAATTTTGATGAAGTTATTTTCTCTATTTCTTTTTCGGTCTCATCTTCCTTCCTTTCTGAAGACGTAGATTCAGCTTGAATTTTCTCCAAGGAAATTCTAACTTCATCGCTAATACGGATGATTCGTTGTGCTTCTTCGTAGGACTCTTTGTATATGATTGAATCTTCAGCCCTATCAATAAAGATACCCATTTCATTGTTGTTAACTTGACTGAACTCATACAGGTTTAAGCTCGTAATAATGCAGGAATTTTCGTTCATGTAGCATTTTGCATGTAAGTTTTTGCAAAAGCTTGTCCGCACAAAGGAAAGTCCGTTAAGCCAGCTTATCTCATCGGGTTGAAGTTCACTTTTTCCATAGACAATTCTAATGTCAATTTTTAATCGATCTTTGTCTTCTAATAATTCACGTATGCGGTCATTCAGTTTGAGAAAGGGGCTGATTAAAATAAGCCTTTCAGATGCGTTCTTAATCAGTTCTTCGAGGTAATAGTTTGTTGCACTTGTGTTTAAAAACTTAGCCATGACGTTTCTGTATGATGTTTAATTTTCTAATGATGCATAAATTATGCATTTACACCATCTATCAGTAAACCAATATCTATCATACCTACCTCTATTCGTGATCTATCTATTACCTCAAGGTAAAAAAAAAGACTCACCGAAGTGAGTCTCTTGATTTTTTACTCTGCAATAGCAGGTATTGTGACAAATAAATTTTCTGAGAAAATCAGGTGCAAGTACGCTTTTTGGGGCGTAAGCATGTCACTATCGTTTCCACAGTAATAGCTCGCAGTAACATCCCCAGAAAGCAATTGCTTAACTGTTAGTAGTTCGTGCGGCTTTGGTGGGTTTAGGTAACCACCTTTAGGTTCATCAGAGTCAATTGTCACTTCGACTCTGTATTCTTCTTCATTGATTTCGGTCTGTAAGGCCTCTGCAACGACGAAGTTACCATCTTTATGCTGTATTGAAATATCTCCAAACGTGATCTGATCATAGTTTGGTAGTTTACCTCCCTCGTAATATGCTGAGAGGGCGTATAGATGCGAAGTTGTCACCGCAGCATTGCTATTGATATAAGAAGCCAGGTAGTGCTGGTATGGGCTCATATCATCGGTCAGGCGGCGTTTGTTATAATCACGAAATACGTTTAGCGCCTCGATGTTAACTTCGGTCCCGCTTTGAATGTTTTCAATTTGGGTTGTAGTCATTTTCATCTGGTAAGACTTAACGAATTTTGCGTGATCTTCTCCTTCTTCACAGTCCTCGATTCGAACTAGGCTTAGTTCGTCACGATCTTCCACAACATTTAACAAAGCTAATCGACTATAACGAAGAGAACTTGTTAAGCCATCGCTATCCATGACTGACATGTACTCCACGATGAGGCGTACTTTCTTGGCATTTGCGTAAGTAGCATCCCAATCAAACTCACCATTCATGATTTGTTTGATATCTAGATCAGAAAAGCCTCCAATTTGAGTGATCATTAGGTCCATTACTGGGTTTTGATTCACACAATCATCGAGAGCTTGTTCTAAGGTGTAGCCAGAAATGCCGTATGTAGCCGCGTCTGAATTTGGTTCTTCAGTGCTTGGGTTCTCGTTACACAAGATTGTGTCTAGACCGTCTGCGATAGAACCGTTAGCTTCATGGGCCAACATACTAAAGTTGCCTTCCCCATCTACAATGTGAGTGCGTAGGTATGAAGCCAGAGTAGCGAAATTGTGAGTGTATGGTTGGTATTTCATAGGAGTAGTCCTCGTTAATAGGAACTACTCACCCAACAGGGAAAAGTAGTCCCTTTGGGGTTTAAGATATAAAGTTATTTGGTTTTAAATATTAGTTGAGTCCGTAAAACGCACGAAAAGCTAGTAAGAATGCTGCTTGAGCATTACCACTTGATTTCATTGCGGTTAGAGCATTGTCTGAAGCTGATGCAAGATCCTTAAAGTCGTTTGAAGACTGATACAATTTGTCCCAAGTACGAGAGAGTACAGTTTCAATACCGTCAACCTCACAAGGAGATAAAGATTTTGCGTTAACTAGCTCAGCAAGAGTTGTAACAGAGACAATTTCTAAACCATCCCCATTGTTGCTAGAAGAAAGCTTCTCAAGAAGTGAAAGCGGCAAAAGAACATCGCGTTCCTCTTTGCTAACACTCACAAGCTGTTCCTTAAAGCCTGGAGACAAGTTCAAGAACTGGCCATCAAAGTATTGCTCTACTGCTTGGGACCAATATTTTGCCTTTCCAGGTGCGTTTAAAACGATTTCATCAATATCCACGATGGTTACCCTCTTAAGATGCAACGAAGCAAATGAATTGGCCGCAATAAGTGCGAACATCTTCATTGAGAACGATAGATAGTTCACCGGCCAATTCGCTCGAGTCGGCAACTGTTAAATCAAAGTATATGGTGTTGTCATTATTACCATTTAGATAAGCACCGTTAAACTCTGTAACGTTGTCGAACATAGAACGACTTACTTCAAAAACAGTGAGATTGGTTTCTGCAAATGCAGCTTCACAATCAGTCGATAGGAAAAGAACTGTGTCTTTAACCATATCCATTGGT
Source organism: Vibrio sp. 10N.239.312.D08 (assembly GCF_041466145.1). Classification (NCBI taxonomy): domain Bacteria; kingdom Pseudomonadati; phylum Pseudomonadota; class Gammaproteobacteria; order Vibrionales; family Vibrionaceae; genus Vibrio; species Vibrio sp. 10N.239.312.D08. Next base: position 237,221 of record NZ_JBFSSD010000001.1, read on the forward strand.
AGTCCAATTTTACGCTGAATAGCATTGAGTTGCTGCTCATCTGCGTTGTTTGTATCGACAATCATGCCAACACGCGCAGGCGTAGGAAATTGAGGGTTTAGCTTTTCGGTCCTCTTAACGAAGTGAGAAGAGGTAAAGCCTTCAACATTTTGGATGTTTAGCATATTCCCAATTGTCGAACCAATGTAGGTAGCAGTTTCTGAGGTAGATTTTAGGTTTCCAAGTGTTGTATTCATTAGTGGTAGTTCCTTGTAAAAAACGAAGCACCACTATTCCCAGTATCGGGTTTTAGTGGTGCCCGATTGGGTTAAAAAATTAGAGCTCCGAAGAGCTCTAGTATTGTTTAAGTTACTTTGAGTAGTTGTTGATGATCACAAGCTGGTGGTTCAGCTGACCAAGATAATGCGTAAGTTCTTCTGAATTTACACCGCTATCATTTAGGTCAAAAACCACTGTGTTTTCATCTTCAAATACAAATTTTGATGTGTCGCTAGCAAGTTCCACCAAGTGGTCAAACATAGGAAGGTGCACTGTAAAGCGATGAGCCTTTACGGTTTCTTCTTTATCAACATCACCAAAAATCACACACTTGCCAATGAACGCTTCATGTTCACGTTGTAGAGTTTGCGCTGTATCTACAACATCTTGAACACGCGGCGGGATATGCAAATTTGGCTCGCGAATATCTTCACCTAACAATTCAGTGAATTGGACAAAGTATTTGTGAGCGTCAGTTTGCTTACCGAGTGGCATTTCATTTTTAAGCGTTTCGATTTGGAGCTCATTAGCCTTAATGTATGTAACTTCGACATCTTTAGCATCAAGTTCAACTAGGTTATCGCGGGTAACGATAGGGATACCGCTTGATTTTTGATTCTCAAAATCAAACTGAGAAAGGCTTGATGCCTCTACCCATTCGTAACACTTACTGCAAGAGCGTGTGTAATACTCGCCGTCATGTTCGACAATCTCATTGGCACATGGCTCAAGATAACGAAGAAGGTTGATAGTCGCCTCTGGTGCATCTTTAGCTTCTACTAGATATGTAGACTCAAATGTTGAGTCACTAACTCGAACAGAAGTAGTCACAGACCAGAATTGGCTTTGTTGGCCAAATGTACTAAAGAATTGTTCAGCTGCAAAAAAATCTTCATCGCTGATGTCTGTTGGCTTTTCTGGAGTGTCGATTAAACTATTACAAGAATATACGACATCATTGCAGATTTGGTCGCAGAAGTTGCCGAAAATGAACTCGATATTTTCTCGTTCAACATCAGTTACATCATTGCATGAAACCATCACTACAGTTTCGTCCATATTGCCTTCACCGGGAGCCGGATCTTCTAACCATGTTAGCAACATCTCAAATTCAGGGAATTCAAGACATAGTTCCCATGATGGGTATCCTGCACAAGTTGACCCCTTTGAAGTATCAGCACCAGTCACCTTGATTGAACCTTGCTCTAAAGCATCAACCAACGGGCCAACAGGTTCTTTTTTTGAAACCATGTCTTTTAGTTGGTCTGATAGCAGTTTTTGCAAGTAAGTAATGTTGACTTTCTCAATCGAGTCCTTTTGTTTGTAGATTAGAGCCGATTTGATTTTGCTAGTTACTTCGTCGATTTTAGCGTGTGTTAGGTTTGTCATTTGGGTAGTCCTCAAATTATGGTTTTGTAGGCACTACCCTCCCCTTTGGGCAGAATAGTGCCCGATTGGGGTTATAAAAGGTTAAGAGTTAAGCTCGAAAACCACCATTGGTGATCAGGAGCGTTTGATTATTTAATTGTCCAAGCTTGGCTTCTAGTCGTTGCGTTATACCTGGGAACTGCCCGCGGTCGAACACAATTGCTGTACCATTATCGAACTTGTATGTGCGATCAACTTCATCTAGCTCAGTGCCAGTAATGAATTTGATCTCTCGTAAATAATCGAATAATGGCGCCGGTACGCAGATATGATCTGCTCGGAATCGGTAGTATTCAACATCGGTTGCTTGGTCCAGTAGCACCAATTTGCTTTCAATGTCGTATGGTTCAACTCCAAGAAATGGCGCTAAATCATCAATACTTACTTCATCCTTACCTGGTTCTTTCAAGAGGTTTAAGTACATGTCAGTGGAGCCGGACAGCTTACCAATGTCGATTTTGTCTGACAGGGTTAGGATGTCTTCAGGCTTTACTGCAAGACCTAATGCAGAAATGTCCTGCAGCTCCAAACCTTCAATGTCCTCTTTAAAGATCGTGGTTTGCACTTGTCCTTCAGAGATGTACGCGTAACGCGAAAGGTGTTGGATGTTGAAGTCAGCATAAGCTGTATCACCACTTCGGTCGTAGTAATGGTCTCCGTCCTTATAAACGCCATTTGTGCCCGGTGAAAGGTACATGATGGTATTCATTTTTGCTTCTTCTGCGCTATCTGCCTCAACGATGTAGGTTTCCTTGAATAGACGCTCTCCGTGTCGTTGTGTCGCGATGACGCGGTAGAATCCGCTATCTTCTCCAAACGTATTAAAGAACATGGCTGCATCCTCGGCCGACTCTGTATCTAGAGCTTTCGCGAATGGCAATGTGTCTTTAAGTGAATGTTTGTTTCCGATGGAATGCTCGTGAGCAAGAACATGGGCATAGTCTGAAAATAGCTGATCAATCGCAGTAACCTGCTCTGGAGTTAAATCACCATAGGAAGTGATGTCTGCTCTAGGATTTGAAACAATCATAGCAGCGTCTTTACCAATGAGTTCGTACTCTAACTCAATTGTAAACTTGTCAAAAACGCATGTGATAGTCATAGGTGTCTTATCAGCGTGGATGCTATCAATATACCAGTTGTAATCAGCGCCGCTCACTTCTAAATCCACCCCTGGTTTAAGAGCATCAAACACAGGTTTAAGATCCTCTCGTTTGATGAGATCAGGGATTGAATCGAAGAACGCTTGAAAGAAGCGAACATTTTGGAGGTGACTTTTTACATTCTCCTCCTGGTTTTTGTGTAGTGTCAGCTTTTGAATTACTAGGTTGATAGTTTCTAGGTTTAGTTCTTTAATATTTTGCATATGGTAGTTCTCTTTGGTTATAGAGGGACTACACCCCCGTGGGAAGTTAGAGTCCCAAAGGGTTTATGAATAGTATTGTTTTATGTGAATCAGTTGGCCAACAACAGACGTACCATCAAAAGAGCCTGACGGTACCTCTTCAGTCTCTGCTTGGTGTTTATGAAGCAAAGCTTGGAAGTCCAATGCCTTCTGAGTTTTTTGCATCAAGGCTGAACCGGATACGATCATTGAAATCTCGCCACCCTCTTTCAAGAATGTGAGTGCGTGATTGAAGTGATCGATATCGACTAAGTTACCCCAAGGTGGGTTACCCACGATCGTGTCAACTTTGCCGCCGATATCTTCAGGTGTTAATGTCAAAAAGTCTGCTGTATACGGAGTGTAACCCTTATCGCGAAGAACTTGGGCGTTTGTTTCCCATAGTTCATTTACGATTGGCTCTGCCCCATAAGAACGAACAATATCTGAAATAGCACCGTGACCGGCATGTGGCTCAAAAATACGTTTGTATGGTTGAATATCACAACGATTTACAACGTTTTGTGATGCTTCTAGCCCAGTAGCAAAGAACGCAAATTCTTGCTTCTTACTTTTGATTCTCCGTCCTGCTAGTACAGTCTCAAAAATCTCTATTGCGTTACCTTCGCTGAAGTCGAACCCGAGCTTCTTATACTTGCCACCAGCTTTTATCAATTGCGCGCGAATCTTGTCATAAGAGGCAAGTTTCTGTTTTGGCAATTCAATGCGGTGACTCGTTACAGTAAGCAGTTTCAGTTCAGCGTGGTATTCAGTAAGTGGGACTGATTCTGAAGCTCTTGGCGCAGACTCTTCATTTGTATCAACATTGTGTTGAGCAAATTGTTTAACTATTTCACCTGTTGGCGTGTCTAGCATTTCATTTAATGCCGCGATACCTGTATCAAGTGATTTAGATAGATCATTCAAAGAAACTTCTTCTGGGAAGATACCGTGAGGTATTGAATCCTTATCGATGTATGCGATAGGGAAACCTCCGAGAATAGTTTGGTACTTGAAATCTAAAGAGTAAGTGCCTCGATTATCATTTTTTTTTAAGAGAATGCTGTAGTGAAGTTCAGACAGTGCTCTGCCTTTGACCGCATCTGCAGCGAGTTCTGTAAGCCATAGCTTAGGCTTGTTCCCGTTATCTGATTGACCGTTGACGTATATTGTATCAACCGCGATTGGAGTAACTTTTTCAGTGGATATAAGATCACTAAAAGAGAACATATCGAATGGGTCAAAACAAGCAGAACGGTAACCATGCGCTGACGTAATTGTGTGCTCTACCTTTACTCTATCAATGGCTTTTACCAATGAATGGAGATCGAGGTAATGCATACCGTACCAGTCTTTCTTACCCTGACTTTTTAATCGAAGGATGCCACAACCGTTATGTTGAACTATTTCAATTTGCACTCCTTCTTTTCCAAGAATATCGTGCTCACGAAGTTCGGTGATAACAAAGTGATATGTAGCATCTCCAACTTTAACAGGAAACGAATTCCATTCAGCGCCCCAAACAAAAGGTTGAAGGCTGATTTGAGAAAACAGGTTACCGGCTAATTGTCGAGTAGATGATTTGGTATAACGTCGTACACAATCCGCGTTGCGAAATTCGCATGGGTCAGCTTCAGGGATGATCGTTAGGTGTTCGAAGAAATCAATCTGGTTTGCTGCGTTGATTTTAGTCATGGTAGCAAGATTGGTTTCAGTAAGGTTTAGATTAATGTTTAGTTGGTTCATTAGTAGCTCCAATTGGTTGTTAAACAAGGAACTACTAACGCTAGGGCGATGTAGTTGCCCTGCGGGTTATGGTTTTTTAAAGGTTTGTTACTCAGTTTTACTTTCATGTCGAGTAAGGCATGCCAAACGTTAGGAACATCCGGTTTAGGGATGGCTGTAGAGTGGTTATCTAAGAGATAAAAAGTGGGGTTTATGTAAGTTCAGTCGGTGACGCAACTTAAATAAACCTACTGCTACCGAGAGGTAGCAGTAAATTTCTGAATTTAAAAATTAGTCGATGTGACTTATTTCTTTATTTCAACTTCAGCTAAAAGGAAGTTTGAAGGAATGGCAGTTCTAGAGGTATTGAACTTATCGAACATGTCCGAATAAGAGTCAAAACAACGCCATTTAATTCCATTAGTGCCAATCAATTGCTTTAAGCAAGATACTGACGAAAAGTATAGAGTTTTACCTTCACTTCGAAAATCACGAAGGAATCCACGATGGACTTCTTCTGTATCAAAGATGACAAACTTTGTATCGACTGGGATACCGTGGCTTTTGCCAAGAATGTAATCTTTACTTGCTGGTTGTCTGTATATGGTTAAGTTTCTGAAGGGCGCATTATCAAGTTCAGTAGCAAACTTATCTAGGGCCTTTCGAGCTTCAACGGACTCCAATGATGACTTACTTTCTCCATTAATGGAGTAAGTGTTTGATCTCCAGTTGAAAGACTGATTAGTTTCCGAGTCAAGTGGAGATTCACCTAGAGGTAAACCAAATTGTTTATGTTGCTTAATCCACAAGATTTCAATCGTATTGAAGTCGATGTTTATAAGCATATCAATCGTTCTGAAGTCTCTGACCGGCTCTTTGTCAGTTAGTGTTTCAGCAATGCGAATATCTAAGTGACCTTTCACCATGTTGCCCTTACGGTCAAGGATGAGTTGTTCTAGAGATTGAGGTAGTTGTGGTTTAAAAGTGTAGCTGATCATGGCGTAGTAGCTCCAAATGGTTGTAAGGGCACTACGCTAGCTATGGGCTATTGAAGTGCCCATATGGGTTAGTTATGAATGTGCTGCACGAATGCAATTAAATGAAATGAACACAGCTCCGATTAGAATTAAAGCTGATTTGGTTGTGTCGCCAAATAATCGAATGTAGTTACCGTCATCGATTGAAAAGTTCATGTTGAAGTAGATAATTGCGATAGCAAGCATAGGTATAAAAGCTGCCACAGCGTACAGAACAAGTTTCTTGTTTATCATTGTAAAGTTTCCGTAGGTACCAGTTGTTCAAATATGATATCAGCAAAAATAGCTAGTTCTAAAATTGATTTTTCGAACCGCTTTTTACATGGTTATCATACTCAATCAAAAGAGAGCCTGCAGATAAAGAAAAACAAACTATGATGATGTTTTCTAGGACTGTTCTTATGTGATCGATCGGTGTATTGATCGCGTTCCAATCTTGGTTATATAAGTATAGGAAAGCCATTGCGAACATAAGAAGTACAATGATACGAGTTGCGTTGTAGAGAGCAGATTTAGTGATAGATTTAATTAATTTAAGCATGGTAGCTCCTAGTTTGGTTTAGAACCTACAGACACATGCATCACCCACAGGGTGTTTACATTTCCCTGTAGGGTTAGTTGTTGGCAGAATTGCCGTGGTTTATTTTTTGTTCGTGAACTTGTCTTTCAGGATGAAAGGTAAGCTACTAATCAAAATAATCATAAGGCCTAAAAATTCCCAGTTTTGAGCAATAAGCTTTAAGATTGTTGAAAAGCGGATTTCTCCGTTTACGAGTAGTTCTAGCATTTGAAAATCCTTAATGTAAATCCTCAAGATGCTACGCCGTTAGGGTTGTAGCCCTATCGGGTTAGCTTTTTTATCGTTTATCTCGTTTTGTCTTCATGTTGAGAGCACGCCAATACAAAGTTCATTCTGCTTAGAGAATGAGGGATTGTGTTGGTTTCTAAAAGTAGAAAAAGAGGGGTTTAGGTAAACCTGTGGCTTACCTAAACCTCTCAGGTGAAAGCTAAAAAGCAAAGTGGAGTAACCTCCACAATGCTTTATTAGATGTTAAGCTGCTTCTGTACAAGAAAGAACTGTGACCGCTGTTTCTGGCAAGTATTCAAGCTCGTAGTAAGCACCGATATTGTTTAAGTTTAGTTCTAAAGATTCGATTCCGTCTTCAGTCTTGATATTGAAGCGGTAAATCATCTCAACGCAGCCGATGTCATTAACAAAATCCCATTTATCACAAATGGCAAGTTCATATTCACCAGCCTGATTTGGGATGTAAGTTAGGTTGCCGAACTCTTCGATTTCGATTTCAGAATCTGTTTTGTTAATAAACAGATAATGAGGGCGAACACCACCAGCTTCTGCTGAATAGCCAGGGTTCTCGAGATTTACTTTAAGGAAACCATTTGGTTGTTCTTTAGTAATCTCAGTTAGCATTTCAATTACTGACTGTGGCATTGGGTAGTTTGGGATGTTTTTGATTGTTACATTCATTTTGGTAGCTCCAGTTGGTTTCAGAGGAACTACTACCGATCAGGTAAGTAGTTCCTGTTCGGATATTAAGAGTTAATGTTGTTGTGCTTTGCAGGTTTAACGCGAATTACAAATATGTTGTCGCGGTAAAGGTTTTCGTTGTGGATTAAGGTATCCATTTGGTAGCCCTAAGCAAATGAGACTACCACCAATCGGTGATTGTCCCGATTGGGTTAGTTAAGATTTTAGTTACGCAAATTTAACGGTAACTTTCTTATCTAGGCTTGGGCTTTCAACGTTACGAAAGTACCCTAGCATAAATTGTTCAGACCATTGTATGTGATCTCGAGTTACAGTTACTACTCCGTTACCTACGGAAAACTCTACCGTTGCGCTATTTACTTCGATATCGTCAACCAACATACCATCAACGTAAGTTTTACCTGACTGGTTTGCTGCGTTAACAAAGTCACTTTCGTTCTTGCCTTTGTTTTCAATAGCTAGTGCTGACTTTATTTCATTCGAACCATCTTGTACAAAATGAAGGGGTCCGAAGTCAGTCATGTAACTGAAAACATGCATTTGATTGATAACAGTGAAGTGTTGCACATCACCGTTCGGGTGTGTTACTTGAATGGCGATGACCGTTCTTGTGTGATCATCTTTCTCAATGAAACGATAAGTAGGTAATTGGTACTCTTTTGAGTAAGCAAGTTTCGGGCTATTAGTTAGGCCGATGATGATCGCTTTACCCGGCTCAATTTCTTCATAAGAAACGGCCCATAGAGTATCAATAAGGCGCTTGCACGCGATTTGTGGTTTTGACGATAGGTTTTTTTGAAGGTTTGACATGGTGTAGTTCCTAGTGGTTTGTGGGAACTATTACCCTAACGGGCATATAGTCCCGTTGTGGGTGAATTATTGACTATGCTACTTCTACAGCTAGCATGTCTTGCTCAGAAACGTTGTAGCTATCGTATAGCCCTTCAGAGAAGAAGCCTGCGATAACAGCTAGTTTGTTTTTGATAATTCGAGAGGCCATTGGATCAGCGTCGATATGGTATTTTACGGTCCCGCTAACGAAAGAATCATCAGCAATAACACTCAATCGTTCTGACTCTTTAAGTACAGGTGTGCCCTGCTGATAAACATAACTCAGACTTGAAAGGCATTGGAGTTGAAATAACTCATCCTGTTTTCTGACATGAATACGAGTAGGCTTTATGCCTAACGATTCTGCGCAGTATTCAGAGTTGATTAGCTCTACATTGAAGATGCCATCAGGCTTTTCCGAAAGAACTGACTCAAGTAACTTTTGGAAGTTTTCTGGCATTTCAGAGCTGTTGATCAAAGCGTTCATGTAATTCCTCGGTTTGGGGATCTTGTAAATTAATAGCTCCAGCTAGAAGCAACATTACGACAGTTATGATTCCAAATGCAGTCCAAGTTGTAATAAGGACTGAGGTTGCCTTGACATAAAGACTCTCTGCAAACAACGCTACAGCTATTGATCCCCAAAAGGTAACAATAATTGTGCAGCAATAAAGCTTGAGGGATTTATCTGTGATTTTGAACATTATGCTAACTCCATTCCGTTATCGACCTTTTTTACCAAGTCAAAAATGTTGTTTTGCTTAAACTCATTCAGTTCTTGCTCACTGATTAAGTTGCTTGAAATACACGTCGCTAAGTTAAGCTTAATCTGCGTCACGATTTCAACTAATGCATATTCTATTTCACCTATAGTCAATATGTCATCTCTGAAAGTACCACCAAGTCCTAATACAGAGCCCCATTCACTAACAAGATCGTAATAAGTGTTGCGAAGGTAGCGTTCTTCTGTGAGGTACTGTTCAAAATGGCCCACATAGTTACCAGTGATATCCATTCCTGATTTTTTAACGATAAGAACGGTTAGATCGAAGTCGTTTTCTGTTTCAGGAACTTCAAAGACAAAGCGATAGAAGCCGTCAGCTTTTTTCTCGAGCTTTGAAGTTAGAAAGTCACTAAGGGTTACTGGCATGTAATTGTTTGGAAGTAGTTTATTCACTGTTAGCTCCTTATGGATTTGAATAAATAAAGGAGCACCCCACTTGGAGATATGCTCCAAAGTAGGAAGTTAGTTGGTTAGCGCATGGTTTAGTTTGCATTTAAGCAAAAATAAAGTCAGTGCTGCATACAGAGCGATTGTCAAAGCTACAGTGGCAAGGGAAATGTAACCTGCTGATGTAATGATAAAGACCCAAAGTGTGTTTGTTAACTCTGACAATGTATACAAATGAGAGATCATTTGGCTCATTAATAAAAGTATCGCAGGAACAAACTTAAGGCTCTTGATGGCAAAAGTCGGTATGTGGTTGTTTAAATGTGAGTTCATAGGTGTAGCTCTCGCGTGAAGGTAGAGCTATACCGGTAGGGATAAGCGCCCTACGGGTTAGTTTTTTTGTAAGTTGATTCTCAAGTGGCCTCACGTAGAGATGCGTGTTGACACGGTAGACAAGCAGCGGGTGCTGTTGTTGCTGGTGGCAATAATCTATAAGTATAGAAAAAGGTAGGTTTATGAAAGTATTGATACTTTGATAAACTTACTTTAAAGGTGATTGATTTTTATATAGCTAGAAAGCCCACGCGAGATAGCTTCTTAAGGAAGGTTATACTCTTACCCACTCGGCCGGATAAGAGACAGAATTATATCTTATATGGTTTTCCAAGGTTGTTCAACGCAGAATAAACTAATTTCATATGATAATATTCAAGTTTCGTTGTGCCAAAGTCAGGCATGACTTAGCGTGTATCATTGGTCACGCTTTCATACCATAAGTAAATCTTGGACAGGATAGAATGATGAATGCAAGTAGGAAGTATCACGCAAGTTGGATAGAAGCTGCAGAGCGGGGCGAAATAAGTTGGGAAACAGTGACCATGTTAATAGAGGCATTCGAACTTGGGGTTGCTGAATGTGTAGAAGAACTATCTTTAACCAACAAATCTGCCACTCAAGTAGCGGACGAAGCCTTAAAGATTAAAAACGATACTTTTCAATACATTCAGAATGTTGGTAAAGAGATTTCTTACCCGCCATCTGGTCTTAACCGTATGTATAGGATCGGTGAAATTGTTAATGAATTAGGATCTACTATAAACTTTTGTTCCCGTAGAATTCATTCTGATCTGAGAATTATTAGCTTATCTAGTGAATAAAAAAGGGCCCTTAAAGGACCCGAGCTGCTCTACAAACCCTCCAACATTAGTGCCGCTTTCACTGGAAGGTATATTCTCCTATTAATTTACTAGAGTGCTTAAGATATAGATTGCGGGCGGCAGCACCGTAATGCCTATCACAATGGCCAACTCATTGATGCTCCTCTCAGGCTTGGCCCCAAAAACCCCAAGAATTGCTCCACCAGCTGCGGCCCATCCAGTAAAAATGTAGGTTTACAATTCAATTAGGTTGAAATGATATAGAGGGTAATTCATAGCCATAATAACCAAAGTTGTGGCAAAGCAAATCTTTAACCGACGACTTAATTTAGTGGCTGTACTGTTCATTATCTTGGTTCCCTTTGGGTATCATCGCTTGGTTGCGGTGTCCCAATTTAGTATCTGAATACGTTTATTTCCACATCTGAAAGGTTGTGTGCTTCTTCCCGTGAAATTTTAATTTGTGGGTACGCTGTTTTCATTTGTACACCACACTTAACACCTGTCGTTCGATACGGCCAAATGTGTTCGAATTGGCGGTATTTAGCACCATTCTTAATTTCTTTCATTATCCACGCCGAGTTAAATGCGCTGTCTATGTATGGCTTAAATTTACGCATCTCATTGTTATTCTGCTCTATTTTAAACTTTGCTGTTTTGGAGCGGAAAGCCATTGCATTTCGGTCACCATCTTGTCTAGTAATGAGAGGTTTCGTGATTTTTTTGCCATTTAAGATGAACTCAACACCCCATACAGGTACTGGTTGGTTGCCCATTTGATAACCTTTTTCAAGTTCATCAGTAGTAAGCATCCAATCAACACCGATTGGCATAGACGCAAAAACTCTTTTATTCATGTTTACGTTTGGCACAGTATTGATAAATACTGGGGACTGGTATCCGGGAATGTATTCATTTAGGGATGGAAATTCCACCGAGTAACCATAATCAAACAACTGTGACGTTTTAAGGCTCGCATTCTTTAATGGAACGTTGTCATCAGGACTGAATCGACCTTCAATCATTGCCCCATCTTTTGAAAGGGTCAATCGTTTATATCGATCACGCTCTACATTGAAACCTCTATTAAGAAGTTCGTACCATGTTTTGTTGGGCATTTGTTCGTATTTTGAACTAGAACATGACCCATTTAAAAACTGCATAGAAAACACGTTGTCTGAGAATTTCTCTGCCAACTTAGCGGCATCTTTATGATGAGAAATATACCAAGGCATGAAGTTAGGCATACCCTCAATAGGTTGAACTCTCAAATACACATCATTCTTGGTTACATTGGTTACCACTAAATGTAATGGGCGCTTGATTTGGTCCATGTAAGCACGGTTAATCAACGCTCCAACTTCTAAATTCGCAGCGTACTCATTTCTCTCATTGGCATCTAGAGAAAGCCATTCAGCGTTACGCTCCTTTTCTGATTCAAGTTGGGCTTGGATCTCTTCTAACTCTTTTTCTAGTTCAAACTCTTCAACCATGTCACCTAAAGGCAGGTTTACAAATTTATGAGTAAGTACATCAATGTCTGATTTAAGAAGCTTTGATGAGGGAACTTTAAACTTATATAGTCGCGTGATGTTCTCTACTTGATCCGACAATGCGCTTGTTTCACTGGAAACGGCGGTTACGAGTTTGTTCCTGTGCTCATTAGCTTCTATTTCTCTGACTTTACGTTGTATTTCGTTGGTATCAAACTGCACAGTAGCCTGTAGCTTTATTGTTACTAAATCATCAACAAAGGAAACATCGTAATCTTCATTCGTCACCTTGATATAAGCAGCACCGACGAATCGCAAACTTTCACTGTAGTTATTGTCCGTGACGGTTTGATTGCTCAACATGTAAGTAGGCAGAATATCCAAAGTTTCTCTAATTAACTGCTCCCTAGCCTCAACTTTAATTTGTCGAAGTGGAATACTAGCGTTGGATTGGTACTCGGTAGTTCGTACTTCAGATATATGTTCACTAACCAGTTCAGTTGAGGCGTGAGAATTGCTCGCAATTAATACACTTGTACCTAAACAGATACACATTATAGTTTTTGAAATAAACTTCATTGCAATCCTCTTTTGTTAGTTATAGATATGCTAATTGTATCAAAAGTTACAAAGCAGTTACGTTATGTCTTCTGGAGATCAGAGTTTTTCTGTTTAAGTTTTTCTGACGAAAAATGCTTATCAGGGTCGATCCCATGTTCTGCCAAATATTCGTAAAGATTCAGCCAGTTTGAATTAACGATTCTTTCAAGATCACCGATTGCTCGGTTGGCCAAGTTGTGCCCTTTAACTTTGTGGACTTTATTAACCAATGTCGTCATTTCTTTCAATTGTTCAATGCTCTTATCGAGTTTTTCAAAGTTCATCTGATATTGCCTCCTTTGGTCCCGGAACTTTCGTTAGTGCAAGAATGTCTCTGATTTTATCAAGAGCACTGGCAGCGTTTTCTTCTGTGGTAAGAGCTTGCTCAATGAGTTCGAGTCGCTGTATCTCATCTGCGTTTGACATCGCGCTTACACCAAGAGGGAGTTTGGGGTTTTTATCAAACTCAGCCATCTGTTTTTCGATGTTTTGTTGTGTGTTTTCAAATTCTTTATTGTCATTGATGACGTAAACGACGGTAACAAACTTGGTCATTGTTGGATTAACCTTTTGTGTTGTGATGGAGTAAAAAGGGTAAGTGAGAGCATGTAAGGTATTAGGCTTAATTTAGCTTAATACCCATTGTCTTAGTAGGCCTGTACAATGTGATCCATTGATTTGAGGATGCTTGAACACCATTGCTTACGAGCGTTGTAGTCAATTGGTTTGTCTCGCGGAGTTCCTTGAGGGTAAGTGTTTAGTGTTACACCTATAATTGCGTCACTTACATCACCTAATTCGACTTCATCATCATACTCACCGTTGAAGCTTGGCATTGTACCCACTTCGAAGGCTTCAATGACTTGCATTCTCAATATTAAAAAGTCGCTCTCAGGTAAAAGGTTGAGAAGATGCATAATGTCAGCAGTATTCCCAAGAAGTCGCTGTATCTTATCGACTAGCGGATAGAATGGTAGAGTCTTTTGTTTATACACCTCAATTTGTTCGGCAGAACCTTCTTGTTGAAGGTACTCAATTCTGGTCATCCAATATTTATACGCTGTAGATTTGGACCCAACGTTATTATCAAGAGTCCATTTCATAGAACCTAAGTGTCCTAATTCAGCCATCGCGAATATCAAATGTATGTTATCAACGTAGTTTTGAGACTTTATACAGGCTTCCATTACAGCATCATAGGTAAATTGGTCGTTCGAACCGAATTGGATCACATACCAGAGGTAGTTCTTGAAGAAGCCATTCACGATTGGTAAGTCTTTTTTCTCAAACTTGTCGTAATTGCTAAGCAATGTTTGAGTGACTTCTCTAAGGGCGCTAGGGTCGAAATGGCAACGTTGGAACTGAACCGGTAGCGTAAGTGATGAGCAGACTTCATAGGCAAAATGGCAGAAATTATATAAATCGTGATACATCAAATATTCGTTTGGTGTGTCAACGCGTGATGATTCATCTTGTAAATACAGATTAAGAGCGTTGAATTGCACCTTGGTTAACCCATCGTACCCATTTCTAATGCAGTTCAACGAAATATAGCGTAGGTTTTGTTGTGCGCTTAGGTTTGATATGTTCTCACCTATGAATCCCGCTATTTGGTTGAGCTTATCAGTATTGTTGGTGCTGTTTTTAAAGTCATCAATTAGAAGATAGTTCCAAGCTGATAGGATAGTGTCAATAAATAAAGAGCTTTGCGGGTTGCTTGGATCAGCCGCTAGCTGCGCTTCAATAGCTGGGTATGATTCAATAACTAAGTCAACCACTTCTGACTCGTTCTTAAAGCCAAAATTCCTATGCCCACACAACTCGCCATCTAAATGAAACCACCCTGATGAGCAGCCATAGCGATCAGAATGGATGAAACTTGCAAGCCACATTGTGTTCAGTTTGAATCCGGCTTTGTGGTTTAACCAATAATGAGCAGTAACAAATAACATTTTCTGTCGGTAAGTTAAGCCTGGGTGTTCTTCCATAGCAACTGCTTGTACACGGTCCATTTCTGTGGAGCAAACAAGGTCTATAATGGTTTGATCTACTTTCTGAAGGCTCGAGAGAGTGCTTTTTAGTGTTTTTTCCTCGCCATAATTCTTTATCGATTCTGGATTGTTCATAACCAGACATAGTGACAAAGCATCTGTCCATTCTTTTAGAGCTTCCGGCGTAATATAATCCACTAAATCATTTGTTGATCGCGGAATAGTATTTAGTATGTTACGAACAGCGTAGATACTCTTTGAGAGGTCGTTATCGTTGTATGGCAGGATACGGTGTGCAAGAAAGTGCAATTCTTCTGTCGAAACTGCCGGTTCTACCTCTTCATAGGTAAGAAAATCAACTGTTATATCTTCAATGCAGTTAACATCCAATAGATCACAAATATAAGACTCTACGGCATCATCATTTAGTCGTGGGTGAAGCGCTTTTACTCTATCTTTAATTGAGTCAATATTGCTTCCAGAGTAGTGAGGTGCTATCTCAGTAATTGAGATTGTATTGGTTTGCATAGTAGTACCCTTGGCTATGTCTGTTAACTGAATTTAAGCATCTGGATTTATTACAAAGCAAGTTTTTGTATTCGAAGCCACTTGTACCAAAATTCTCTACGACCAATTCTTGATGAAAAGTCGCGTGTGCGAGGTGATAGAGATTGCCATAGTTCACCTCTTTGCTTTGATTGATGATAACAGAATCCGGCATATTCAGGAGTAACGAAGAGGTACTTATGATGATATATGAGAGGGTTGGCCCCTTGCTTGGTGATTTTACCTGTATCGAGGTTTAGGCTTTCGACTAGTACAGGTTCGTGTGTGAGATCGAAATCTACACACTTGATAAGTGTTAGTTTACGGCTTTTGAGATCAATGCGAACAACATCATATTCGAACCCACTACCCACTACCCTGTCAATTTCGTCCGCCGACAATAGAGTATGTTGGCTACTTTTATGCAGCCAAACATTAGAACCAATTTTTTTTCCGACAATTCCATTATAAGGCTTCATTTAATAAACCTTTGCATGTGAGCAGCGAATCAATCGAAAGCCTGACACTTTGATGATCGTGCAGAAAGGAAAATGTTTACTGGCCTCAGACAACAGTTTTTCCTCGGAGTAACCGACCTGAAACGTCTGTCGGTTCGTAATAAGGCCGTCTTGGTAAGCTTCACCTGCGATTTTGGCTACGTCTTTATCTGTTCTAACGGCGACGTAGCAGATGCCGTTTTCGCGATTTGTGACACTTGCCAGTTGCTTCCATGTCACTTCACGCGCCTCTTGAGGTAGAGTATTTTGCACGTAGCCACAGTATACGAAATTAAAGTTGGAGCCGAAGATGTCCGTTCGGCAATAGGTATAATCGTAATTTGTACAGTTGCCAGCGATTGAAGCAATGGCGTCAGAATCGATATCATCACGACCTTTACCAAAATTAAGGCAAGAACCCTCACTTGGGATTAAATTAAGCTTTAAGAGGTGTTTTAGGGGCGCTGATGGCACCTTGCGAGCGATAGAAGTCTTAGCACTTGTTCTAAAAGCTTCCTCAATTGTACTGAACTGCTCGGGCTTAGTGATATCTAGTTCTAGGTTCAAGGCAAGATTCATCATTTACTCATGGTTAGTTGTCAGGTTGTATTAGCATTATACGGCGAACGGTCAACAATCTACGTTTACCGCTATGGTGATCAGTTTTTTGGTTGGATATAAAAAGAAAAACCCCAGCCAATGGCCGGGGTTTTAGTGCTTATCATTTAAGCGTTAGAGGCGTTGGTTGTAATAACCTTGCCGTTGCACATTTTAAGCATATTGTCGAAGTTACAACCTTTTCTGTGTGTGTGTCCATACACGTTAGAATTTGGTGGTACTTCGAAGCAAATAGCCTGTGTTCTTGGTTCTGAGTAGAAACGGACAGGTAGAGAGTCATCAACTTCGACATGTCGAATGTTGAATGCCTTCTTATCATCCTCACTTAATGTTCTAGGTTTTACCGATACAAACCACTGTTTATTATCATCTTGCGAGACAATAAAAGTGCAGACGTGGCGGTAACCAACATAGAGATCATAATTTACTCTTTGACCATATTCAGGCGACATCTGAAGTGAATGCAGATTCCCTACTGGACAAGCGCACGCTTCTTCATCGTCACCGTAAATGACATACTTCTGCAGTTCTGCAGTGTTGTCTGTTTGGTTGGTATCCGCTTGGTTGTGGAAGTAGTCATCATAATCTATGAAAAGCACTTCGACGGTATAGCCAAGAGGGATTTTAATCTCAATTACCGGGCTGTATTCACCAACTTTCTTCGTTTTGTAAACATAAGAGAGATCAGCTAATACAGACTCTGGTACATCGCGATGAGGTTCAATCACCCAGTCTCCCCCACTGCCGCATGAGGCTTTGAAAGATGCTATGTGGTACCCACTTTGATTACGTATTTGGACAGTACCAACTTCAGCAAAGTAACTATCTGTAGCGACAGTTTCTCCAGTTGAAGCATCAACAACAAAAATATTGTCATCGGATTCGCCAAATATTTTGAGATGTTGAGTCTTTTGAGTAGTCATTTCAGTTACCCCTTAGCTTTAAGCAAAACCAGCCGCGAGTATCTCGCTTAACTCATGTGTATCAGGCTGGGCGAATCGCGGTTTTTGACCACTTTTACGCTGAGTCCACGACCCGAAAACATATGCCATTTTTGCTTGCGCTTCAGTTTGATATTTCTCCAAAGACTCACGAGAAATTAACTCACCATTTATTCGTGTGCCAATGAAGAAAGAGCTAATACTCTCAATGATTTCAATTTTTAAGTCGAAGCCACTTTGTCGAGCTAGTTCACCCTTGTTCTCCAAATCATATTCGCCCTTCTGCATTTGAATTAATGCTTCAGCGCTAAATGGACCGATTTGTTTTATGCGGTATTCTTCCCCAAAATCAACGCCATTGATTGCGTGGCTAATAGCTTCAGTGAATGAAACGCCACACAGAGAAACGTACTCACTAGAGTTCAATTCTTCCCATTCATCAACCGACATTTCAGTAAAGTCTACGGTAGCCAGTAGGTTATCATCGTTGTCGTCTTCAAACAGTTCCAGCACTTTTACTTGATAAGCTTTAAGTTCTGGATTTGAAGGTACGTATGGGCGAACAAAGTCAGCAATTTCTTCTACGGTCATTACTTGGTTATTTTCATAACGCGTATAAATCGAATCGAAGAATTCAAGCCAATATGCATCATCCATCGTAAATGGTTCAGCCCCTACACCATTATTTAGACCAAGCTTAGTGATCTGTTGGTTTAGGCGGTGCTCTGCATTAGCAACAAAGTGTTTTACTCGATGGTCTGAAAACTCTCTGTACAGAGGTACCAATTGAATCAAGTGATCGAATGTATGATTCTCCTGCTTACAAAGCTGTTCGCCATCAGTCATTGATTCAATTAGTGAATCTGACTTGATGTGCTGTGCAAACTTTTTAGCAATGTCCTCGCGGAACTGTGATTGCTCATTTTGAGCAAAGAAATCATTTGCTGAAGAAGCAACGCTAGGTCTGCACATCGGTTCATACGAATGACGATATAGACGATAGGCTAGTGATTCTTTTGACTTGAAAGTTCGCAGATGCAAAGGTCGAACAACGCATTTAGTCACATCAGTGAAACAACGGCTTTGAAGGTGATATGTCACTTCATAGATTTCATTGGTTCCAGGTTTGTAATCAGCATAACGGATCTTGTTTTGAACCGATGAGATTGCAAAAAATGGAAGGTCACCATATTGTGATGCAGCGATTGCAGTATCAATTTGAGTACAGCGATCTTCAGCAAGTTGATACCATGTATCAGGGTGTAAAGATGCTTTATTTACGTCCTTAATTTCAAGGATTTTTGCGATATCCGTACCTTGCACGTACTCAGTAAAACCATTGCCGATCTTTTCAATTTTTTCGTTAAAAAGAGGACTAGCTTGGCGTAGTTGTGAAAGAGTAAGAGGTTTTGGTTGGACGTTAGTTTGGTTGTTCATAGTGATAGCTCCAGTTGGTTTTATTCAAAGAGAACTATCGAACCTCGTGAAAGAGGATCGATGTTCCCCTTTCAGGTGGTTAAAAAGTTAATGGTTGAGTATTTGAGGATGAACCAAGTAATTTGTCCAGTGGACGCCTGTTGAATAGTTCACGGCAAACGTACTTAATGGTCTCGGATATTTGTTTAGACAAGGTGATGTTTGACTGTTGTATCAGTTGTGACATTTCTTGGTCTGGTACAAAGCTTTCAAATCTCGTTAGGTTATTGAAAATCCTCGGTTCAATTTGAATAATAGAGTCAAGTTTATCTGACATGGTTAGCTCCTAGTTTGGTTGTTTCCAGAATGGAGCTATATCCGACAGGCCGAAATAGCCCATCTGGGGTTAGGTTTTTATTTGTTTGGTTCTCGGTTTTCCTTCACGTTGAGATAGCGTGCTAACACGTTAGTCATGCAGCAGTAAGCTGATGATTCTGGTGAAAGTAATCTTATGGAATAAGAAAAAAGGAGGGTTTATGAAAGTCTTGGTTGTGGCTTTTATAAACCATCTCAAGGAAGATATTGAAATTTTGATATAGAGGTGAAGCCCACGCGAGATTGGATATGTAAACCGCATTCCACTCGGCCGAAATGCTTTTCGATTATAAGTTTCTTTTGTAAATCAATCAATCCATTAACTGATATCACGAAGCCTAGAACTTTTAATTTGTTCGTTTTCCGTTCTAATAGTTGTGTTTCTGGGACGAACCCCCCGAATTTAAAGGCTCTAACAAGGGTATTTCACGTTAAATGATGTGCAATTACCACAAACTGTGGATACACTAAAAGTCACTTCAGTGGATTCGTGTCCACGCCTATATCAATCTATATCTAATGGAATAACAAGATGAACAAAACTCAACTGATCGATTTTATCGCTGAAAAAGCTGACATTTCTAAAGTCCAAGCTAAAGCTACTCTAGAAGCTACACTAGGCGGCATACAGGAGTCTCTGGTTAACGGTGACGACGTTCAACTGATTGGTTTCGGTACATTTAAAGTTAACCAACGTGCTGCGCGAACAGGTCGAAATCCAAAGACTGGTGAAGCGATTCAAATCAAAGCAGCCAAAGTCCCAGCTTTCACTGCCGGTAAAGCTTTGAAAGATGCATGCAACTGATTCGATGGTGAGAAATGTAATTAGGCCAGTCG
This sequence comes from Vibrio sp. 10N.239.312.D08, assembly GCF_041466145.1. Classification (NCBI taxonomy): domain Bacteria; kingdom Pseudomonadati; phylum Pseudomonadota; class Gammaproteobacteria; order Vibrionales; family Vibrionaceae; genus Vibrio; species Vibrio sp. 10N.239.312.D08. The sequence goes on from NZ_JBFSSD010000001.1 coordinate 257,036, forward strand.
ATTTGTTTTGACTGGCCTTTTTTATATTGTTCTAGTGTTTATCTCGCTTCTGAATTGAATATCGTAAATTCTGTTCACCACCCAGAGACCTATAGGCCAAGCACCTAATATTGAATCTCAACTGAAAGGGTGATCATGGGATGATCAGTAAAAGCATCGGGGCTATTTGGTGTTTGTTTGAGGAGTGATCAACAATTTTACTTCGTGTTAGTATTGAAACGAAAACCTCACATATTATGGATAATTTATGATGCTTATACGAAGAGCTGCGCCTTTATTGGCCGTAGTAATTAGTTGTTTTAGTGCCGCGGAATCACGACTTGTACCTAAGGTAGAACTATCTGGTATGGAAGGAGAGGTTTCTGGCATAATGAAATTTCAATGCTTCAATGATGAAGAAGTGACACTTACCACGCGAAAGCCCCTTACTGGATTTACTCAGGCCGTTGTAACTTCTGAGAATCACGATGAAGTAGCAATACTTGATGTTTCCGCAGACAAACAGAATCAGCGGTTTACGTTTATTTGCCAACCGGGTTATGCCAACGACAATGCCAGGGTTCATTTAGTAAGTGATCAAGAAACAACGACTGATTTACCATTGTTGTTTGTTGGTACCAGTAAGTTCGGAGTTTCGCATGTAACAAATAACGGCAATTCAGTTCATGTTAAAGGGCAATATCTTGATCAACCATTTACGGTTTACACGGATAGCGGTCAGATTTTAAATGTTGATAACACCGGCTTAGGGAGGGAAGAAGCGGCCTTTTTGTTAGGTAAGGACTTCAAGAAAGGCTTTGTGATTATTACAGGTGAAGACGGGTATGAATCGCCTCAGTTTTACATCAGCTATGAGTACAAGGCTTCAGAGTAAATGAAGCCGTTATTTGATGTGTTATAACCCTATTAGTTGTTCGATACTAATTCGTTCAGAGATATCCAGTTATCCAGTTATCCATAGAATTGAGACTCTTTTTATGGATAACTGTCACGTCTTTCTATCTTTATGAACTAAAGGTTGGGAATCGGTCACTCTCAACTTGCGCCAAATTTAGGTCCTAAATTCCTCCAATATCTTCGAACTTTTCAAAACTTAAATTAAAGTTGCACATATCTTCGTGTGATGTAATTCGATATTGAGCTTTTTCCTCAACGAAATCGACGATAAAGGTTTCTAGCCCATAAGCTTCATGCTTTCCAATCTGACTAACGGAAATGAAGAGCTTAAACTCAAAGTTTTTATTGTAATTGTCCGATCGACCTTTTAAGTACGCACTAAGTTCTTCTACTGTGGTTATCTTTTCGCCCCACTCAACCTACAACGGATCATGATGTAGATCTGTAGTGTATTGGTACAGGTGCCAGCTTTTACCTGATCAGAGAAGTAAATGCTCTCCAAGTTTTAGCATTGCGTTGTGCATGTTTTGTTTGATGTTCATAGCTTTTCTCCCAAAGGTTTTTTTACAGAGAACCCATAATATATAAATGAAAACACGATTTGATGCTGAGCACAGATGATCAGGTTGCGGATTCCAACAAAAGAATTCAATCAAATTGCAAGATTCATAAATTGAATTATGGCAAATACACCATGAAAAATGAATATTTAGAGAAGTGTTACGATGTCACTATAGTTACCATGTAACGTTAGTGTGTTACACACAAGTGGCGTCATTTGAACATGGGTTGCATGCCCTCAATTCGAGTGCTATTTGTGACGGTGTAACACTTCTATCTAGGAACCGCACTTAAGCAAATTAGGTAAACTCGCATGCGAACTCACCACAAAGACCCACCAGCCTCCCCTTTAATGTAGATGCTAATTGCCAGAAATAAGCAGGTTCTAGCAGGGGCAAGACTTTCTTCCATTAAACTTTTCAACCTCCCGCAATTGAGAACAAATCTCAATGACAGCAAATTACGATTTGTTGTTATTGAGATTTACTATCATTAAGGGTGCTTTGATGCTCGAGATGAACTGGATAGCATGGTGCCTTTATCGAAATATCACCATTTTTTATCGAATTAGCTGTAAGTTGCGTGACATTGTAACTATTTCATTTCTGGAGTTTTGAGTAGTTCTATAGGGTTTGGTTAAATTTTATAATTTTCACGTAGAACGTATGTCACACACTGACGTTACAGTGTGACATGGCATTGTGGAATATGATGCATATTTGTCTGTTTGAGTATGAAATCAAGAGCATGTTTCGTTATGCGTGGTATGATGTCTCCATACCCTACTCCTTCAACTTTTGTAATTGAAACTATGTCAATTAGAGCTATATCGCTATTCCTATTACTTCCAGTTGAAGTAATGGCTTCAACTAACGTTCATAGAATGTCTGTACCCCAAGAAAAAGAAGAGGTAAAGCCATATGAATTGCCCCTAATTGAATTAGGTTATGTTAAACCACCTAAACCAAATGCCGGGATAGATGCAAGAACTGTTGCCGGAATTGATGTGAATTATAATGGTGTGCGAGATAGTGCTGAGATCATATTTTACGAAATGCTTCTACCATCAAAACAATTGGTTGTAGGTGATTATGAAGCCTTCTTAGATGTAGCTTCTATGTTCACTCCGTATGAGCCAGCTGTGGAGAGGTCAATTTATTTTGACGAGATTAACTGTGCTTACAATAAACTTCCCTACTACGTTAAGTCTCGGGTAAGCTTACGTAGTCTTTATGACGTTATGATCAACAACTCTAAACGTAAGTTTGCATTTGAAGAATCCGTGGTTTTACCTAGTGATCACGACCTAAATTTTCGTTGTAGGTAGTAACCTGTACCCACATTTGATCAACTAGCCAATATAAAACCTATCCATTCAGTTAGTTATCTTCGAGTGGCTAGTTTTGAAGTATTTTGATTCAGCCCCATTTATCTCTAGTAAATCCAAATTAAAGTGCGATCTAGTTGCGCTTTTTTTGATTTATTGTAATTGTTCATGGTGATCAATTGAGGTGTTTTTGAGAAATTTATGATGTTGGAGTTAATTTCAAACTAGGTACAGGTATATGACTTCAAAATTCAAAATTGGTAACTTGGTAGATTTCTTTCATAAAGGTGACTTGGTTACTGGGTTAATTTGCAAAAACAATGGTCAATTAGGCGCTGTATTCCAGTTCGCTAAAGATTTGGGTACAGATGCTAACCCAAGATTTATTCAAATGTTGATAGTTGAACTTGAAGTATCGAATGCAAAACTTTCATCTGTAGATGTGTCAACGCTTCACCAGATAATCCAAGATAAACACCGACGACTAAATGCAAAATGCTCTAAAGGTGATTATGGCTATATTGAGCATGAGGGTGACAAAGATTTTGGAATGATTACCAAGGGTGCAACAGGCACACGAAAAGCCGTAATGATTTGTGAAGACGGTAGCTCGGTAGAGTTTACTGCTAGTATGTTCATCCCCACTGACAAGCCATTAAAACTACCAGAAATTCCAGAAGAACTAGCCCAGTTTTCCCTTCATAAGTTCAAGCACTTTCCCTCTCGCTCTCGAGAAACTATAGCTTTTGAAGCTGTTGTTGAGCACTCCGATGGACGTTCATTTATGATATCAAATACTGGTCATGGTGAATGTTATAAGGTCGAGGCTGTCAAACTAGCTAATAACGCACAAAGACAGGCGCTTGAGTTGTCTATTGAAATGGATAAAGCTGTACGAAACGCGGCCAAACGTCTGATAAATCGAGACGATGAATTCGACTGTCCAGAGGTATTAGATACCTACCTAATGTGGCTAGGCGAGGAGAGAAATCAGTTTGTTCAGTTTGCCCCTATTTGGCAAGACTCTGTTTATTGGAGTGGTAGCGAGTAATTTGGCTAGTAGATAGTCATTTTGGAGACAAAAAAAAGCCGCTCTCAATTGAGAACGGCTTTAGATTGTTAGTTAATCTTTTACAGTTGGAGTCCAAGGTTTTACTTCTTTGAAGCTAGTTATGTCACGAATAAACTTCGTACTTATACTAAGCAGGACACCCGGTGCAAGTTCATACTGTCCACCTTCATAAGCTCTATTTGCACACTCATGTGTACTCATAGAAAGGTAGACCGCATATTCGTTTACACCATCATGGTCTTGATCTTTCCAATAGCAAAGGTTACCCATTTGACTTATTCGACGATCAATTACTTCTTTTGATAATGAATCAGGTTTGTGCGTAACAAAGTAAGATTTTACCTTGCCCCCGTTCAGAGAAATACTTTGGTTTTCAATTAGACTACCAAACCAATCATTAGATGGCAGGAAGTCAGGGTGATTAGGATAGATTGTTTTAGATACGGTTAGTGATCCACAAAGTAAAGTCATGTGTAGTTCCTAGTTTAATTTGAAGAGGCCCCACCCTTACGGTAGTGACCGCAAGGTTATGTGTTTGTGGTGCCATGAATCAAATTTTCTTCGGAGGCAAACTCACGCTTTATATGTGCGAGGTGCTTATCTCGCATATAGCCTTCTGAGGGCATTAAGCCTTCTTGATGCCATGCAAGAACTGTCAAGCCTCTATTCCACTGAGGTGTATCAGTAATCCTGTCTACGGCTCCCTCATCCAGTTTAAAACAAGACGACGCTAACTCTTTGAGTGCTTCTTGTCTTGAATTGAAACAATGATGAGTTAGTGGCCCATTATCTAAGTAGTAAGCTATTCGATATTTGGCTTCATCAGTAGGTTCAGGAAGAAACGCGGCGACACCATTTTGGTCGTTGCTGCATTCAAAGTACCCACTATGTGGATAAGAAGTCAGGATATATTGCTCTTTACAAAAGGCTTCGTATAGCTCGGCATAACGAAACCATTTATTGATTGGTAGGACCATTTCATAAAGTGACTTATCGCCTTGCTCCGTAGAAAATCGTCTAACGAACTGGTGATAAGTCTTTAGCCATTTAACAAAACCATGTTCGCACGCTCCATAGAACTTCTCCAGCTCGAAGTAGTCACACTGAGGTGTAAATGTGGTTTCTTCTTTAAATATCTGAAACGTCGTTTCCTCTATAATTTCTCTCATTTTGTAGTAGCTCCTTGTTCTAAAGAAAAGGGCTACCAAGCAAGAGCTGGGAGCCCTTGCAGGGTTTGTTTATGACTAAATGCTACAGATAGCGCATCGAACTGTTTCCATGTCTTCGTCATAACTGTCGAACACACTTTCGCTTACAGGCTTGGGTCTAAAATGTCCAAGACCTACGAGCTCTCCAAGATCAGGACAACCGTCTTCTGCGTACTTCTCCATAAAGTAGTTAGCATATTCACGATCACGCCCTTTCTTGCCCGATTGAATAACGTCAAATTGAACGTTGTACTCACAAGCACGTTCGATAGCACGAACGGTATGTGAAATCTCAGCCCATGAACGATCAGAAGCCCAACTATAGCTATCAGCGCCGTACTCGATCTTTGGAATAACACCAGCCGGGAACTGTATAGCAATAACAGTGATATGGCTTTGGTTGTTGTAATCATTTTCATCAGTAAAGTATGCACGAGATGCCATCTGACGGTGATAGTGGTATCCACTCAAACTTCGAGATAGGCCACCAAGAGTTCGGCTAAACGTTATGAGTCGTTGTTGCCAAACACCATTGTTGCCGCCACCAAACATTGTCATAAGATCATGCTTGTAGCATTCCACTCCGACATAGAGAGTAACTTCTTCTTCAGTAATCTTACTTACCTCGGGCTTCTCTTTCTTCGTGGATTTTACATCAGAAGTTGACTCTTTTTCTGAATCAAAGTTCGATTGCGCTTCTTCTTCCTCGACAACAAACGCAGAGAACATATCTAATTGGTCTTCATGTGACTTTTTAGATTTGCGCTTAGTCGCGTTTGATTTAGTTCGGCGGAAGTCCCAAGAAACACTACCCACTTTATCAGAGCGATCAGTATTCCCGAGGATGTCAGTCACTTCAAAAGTGTGCTTACCGTTAGTGATAAGTGCACTTTGAGGGTAATTAGCATAGAAGCCGTTCGCTGGTGTTTTTAGCTTGTCAGCTGTTAGTCGTTCAAGAACATGTTCAGCGATTTTTTCCTTTGCCATGCCCTCTCGGAAAGACTTAGGATTCCACACTGAAAGTGATATAAGCTCTTGTTTTGACATAAAAAAACACCATTCGCATCCCGAACGAGATCGACCATGTACATACGCGTTATTCATTAGTTGTAGTTCGCTGGCAACTGAACAAACAGCAGCACGTTCGACGCGTTCATCTACAAAAGGAAATGCAGAATCTACACCATCTACCCCGAATACACCGGCACGTTGACGCTCATCCCATCGAACACCAGAAAAACCTACAATTCGCTTTCCTTTTGAAAGAAAATTTTCTTTAAGAAAGTTTTCCCAGGGTTTTATCTTGAGACGCCCGGTACACCAACGACTGCGTGCTGATGGAAGGAAGCCGCCATTCTCATCAATTACTCCAGATAGAGTTTCTTCATTGAGTCGAATGACCTCAATTCCAAACAACTCTTCAAGGCGATCAAGTATGTTATGACAACTATCAGGCTCATTTCCTGTATCTGTGAATAAGAAAGTTATGCGACCTTCTTTAATGGCTTGTTGATGCTTTGCAGCAAGACATGCAGCTAACGCCGATGAATCAACTCCTCCACTGATACCGACAAGATAATGTACATCTTCGTCATCATAGTCTGGTAGTTCGTATGACCAGTTTGGAACGTACTTATCTACGACTTCATTAGCCCATACGATATTAGTGATGTCTTCAACTGGAATTAAATTTAGATTAGTTTGGTTTTCAACGGTTTCTGGTTGAAAGTATTTAGCTAGGGGTTTTAGTTCTCCCATGATGTAGCTCCTTGATTGGTTTTTTAAATAAACAACTAGAGCTAGACCACAGGGGTAAAGCCCCTGTTGGGTTGAGTTTTTTTTGTTTGATTGTGTCGTTATATACCTTCGGTGACACTATTTATCATTTGATAAATGGCCGACCTAAGCCAAGCGTTCTATCTGGTTAGGATAGTGCTTTAGCAAAGCATCAAAATGTATGATTCGCATTAGCGATCTGATTTTGTTGGGTAGTGGAAATATGCAAAGACTTTCTCGAAAGTGTTTAGTATTCCCGCTACTGTTTGAGACGGAAAAACCGACATCAATTGGTGCCGGGTTTTTCAATTAGAGGTGTATATCTACTTCGAAAGTGAATAAGCCTCTTAATACACGATTAGGGCCTTCCAGTTTTCTTAGCTCTCTTAAGCTATTGCTTACTTAAAGCCAGAAATGAATCGAAGTCTTCTATCACTTTGAATAAGCGTTTTATTCATGAGGATGACGTTCAAGATTAACAGCGTATTCTTGATCAATAGGTATCCATTTAATGACAGTAAGGTTTCTTGCTCTGTAAGAATCACTAGGCCGCCATCATCAGCGAATCTATTATGACCATGCTCTTTAAGATCACTGTATAGGTAACCAACGATGGGAAGCAATTTCCATGATTGGTAACTTCAATGATGTGTACAATTGCACCAGAGAAAGTGTTAGGTGAAGTTTAAGTTGTATTCCTCAGTAGACCCTAACTGTTAGGTTAAAGTTGTAGAGAGGTCACTACACGAGCGTACAGAGTACACTTCGAGGTTGATTGGCTTTTAAATATTACCGCCAGCAAGACCAAGTTCTTTAGTAAGTTCCGGGTACTTCTCAAGTAGCTGTTCATATTTAGCTTTGTAGCCAAAAGCATTGTTCAATTGTTGAGTGTAATGGTTCAGCTCTAGAGCCGACTCAATAATGTCGTTATGAGCAGTATGTTCTAGCTGCTTATCAATGCCTTTAAGCCCCAAATGTCGCCACATTTTAGTTCGGCTAAATACGTTTACCGCACTAACATCACCTTTACGATAATGAAAATACTTATATAGGTCAGGCATTTTGGCATTTAGGAATGTCATATCGAAACCAATGTTATTTCCATAAAGCATGCCACCTGTACCTGTCTTACGATTGAACTCTTTAACCCCATTAGTTTCAAGCCACTCAATAATTTTGGCTTCGGCCTCAGCATCGTTTGATGCCAAATAATCAAAACCCTCACCTGTTTCTAGGCGATCGAGTAAACCAGATTTTGTATGTTGCTCTTTGGCCCAAGGGTCCATCCGCTCCATACCTTGTTCTGATAGCTTAATACCAACATTAAACGCAGGAACATTATCCAGCTTGATAATGCCTTCTTCGTCAACTTCAGGAAGTAAAAGTGCGATCTCTAATAGGTCAAAATATGCAGCACCATGAACGCGTTCACCGCTATCAAGAGTGATGTATTGATCCAGACCAGTTGTTTCCGTATCGCACCAAAGGTTGTCGGTCTCGTAAGATTTGTTTTGTAGTTTGTTTGTCATAATATTCTCGCTTATAAATAAACGAGGATTCAACGCCTTGAGGTTGAATCCCCTCAAGGGTTAGTTAGTAATTGAATGTATGTAGTTCTTTTGCTTTAAGCGTAAGTGGCTCTCCTTCAGGAGCTATGTTTTCTTGTTCGAAAACGCATACTTCGTATCGCTTAATGAGGTTCAGCGCCATAGCAGCATGTTCAACGCACACAGCATCAAACTCGCCTATTTCTTCAATGTCACTAGGTGTAATGGAAAAAGCATTGAGTTCACCAATTGGGATCATTTCGTAATCTTGCTCTAAAGCAATTGCGATCTGATCTAAAGGTATCACTTTACTTGTCATTACAGCCATCAGCTTCCTTCTTTTGGTATCTGGGTACAATTCAAGAAAATCCTCTAGGGATACTTCCTTTTCTGTATCAAGATCGATAATAAGAGTTTGGTCTGAGTTCACAATATGGTTATGAAAACTAGCAGCCAAACAGTAAGAACCAGGAAGCTTCGATTCGGGCTTGATAATTGTTACTTCACCGCAAATTCGAAGTTCGATAATCAAAAGTTGATTGGAATAAACCAGATAGTTCTTACCTGATGATGTGAATTGAAAGGTTTTGTGTATTGCTGTAGTCATTAGCGTAGCTCCTTAGGTTGAAAACACTACGCGCACCGAGAGGTGTTTGTAGGGCCTCAAGGGGTTTGGTTTTTTTTTAGGTTATTTCGGTTTATTCCCATGCTGAAAAACATGCAAATGCTGTCTGGGCATCACGGTTGAGTGATGATACAAGCAAATGTATTTCAATAATGAAAAAGGAAAGGGTTATCTTTGAATCGGTTGACTCTCTAAAGCACTTTCGCAATGAGTATAAGTGCTTTAGAGAATCACGTTTAAAGAGATTAGGTGGCAATTGAAATGAACTTGGGTATTTAGCTATTTTCTAATCGTAATGTAATTGGTTCTCTATTGTGATTTGTTAATTGGGCTCATCTGAGAACTCTATAAAGAATTCTCAGATGAACCCAACCAAGTGAACGCTAGGTGCGAACAAACTGGTTAGGTTTAATATTTTAGTTTAGAAAATGTAGAGCTGTTGCTAAAAACGCTGGTGGTTCACCGATTGGCGAACGATTTGAGTTTTCGTAACATGCAATCTTGTATTCATTTTGTAAACGCATACCCATAGAGACGTGTACAACGCAAATTGCGTCGAAATCTCCATAAGTGTAACCTCAAGGTTGTATGCTGGTTGGTTGTAAATTGCTTTAAACGGCTAATTCGCGAGTAAGGGTGGATGCTTCCAGTTCACGGGAGAACAAGATAGTTGATGTTACTGTACTTTCTTGTTTCTGAAATCCGATACCTGAAAAATTTCCGTCTTCGACTGTCCAATTTAAAATTTGATAGCCTTGCGAATTGAGATGGTGCGGTTAAAAGAACCCAATCAGAAAGATACGCTATAAGCGTAAACAAACTGATTTGGGTTAATTATTAAGCATTAAGGTTGAGAATTGCTGAAATTAGATGTTCAGTATTAACCTCACGTTCTGTAATGCCTAAGACTACAAATAGTGCTGGTAGCGTCATAACGAATTCGTTGTTAATTAAAACAATCGATGCACCTTTAACAGCGGTTTGAGATGTAGTTTCTGTAAATCCATCTAGAATAAAGTCTTGTTCTGAAGTCTGATCAAAAACACGGACATTGTTGATGTTAATGTTCTTGATTTCGTTGTGACGAATCACTTGGATTGCAGTGTATTCATCTGAGTTTTGGTTTAAGCGTAATAGTTCAGTTTTCATAGTAGTAGTCCTTCTAGGATTGTCTTAAAAAGGGCTACATACGCTCACCCAGAGGTGAAATATGTGCACCTCTAGGAGTTGGTTTTTTTTGAGGCCACAAAACCGTGAGGTTAAGTGTAACCTCAAGGTTGTAGCTGGTTGGTTGTAAATTGCTTTAAACGGCTAATTCGCGAGTAAGGGTGGATGCTTCCAGTTCACGGGAGAACAAGATAGTTGATGTTACTGTACTTTCTTGTTTCTGAAATCCGATACCTGAAAAATTTCCGTCTTCGACTGTCCAATTTAAAATTTGATAGCCTTGCGAATTGAGATGGTGCGGTTAAAAGAACCCAATCAGAAAGATACGCTATAAGCGTAAACAAACTGATTTGGGTTAATTATTAAGCATTAAGGTTGAGAATTGCTGAAATTAGATGTTCAGTATTAACCTCACGTTCTGTAATGCCTAAGACTACAAATAGTGCTGGTAGCGTCATAACGAATTCGTTGTTAATTAAAACAATCGATGCACCTTTAACAGCGGTTTGAGATGTAGTTTCTGTAAATCCATCTAGAATAAAGTCTTGTTCTGAAGTCTGATCAAAAACACGGACATTGTTGATGTTAATGTTCTTGATTTCGTTGTGACGAATCACTTGGATTGCAGTGTATTCATCTGAGTTTTGGTTTAAGCGTAATAGTTCAGTTTTCATAGTAGTAGTCCTTCTAGGATTGTCTTAAAAAGGGCTACATACGCTCACCCAGAGGTGAAATATGTGCACCTCTAGGAGTTGGTTTTTTTTGGTTAGTTTGGGTGTGTTAATTTTCATCTATCGGGGACACGCGTAATCATAAAAAATGAGTACAACCGATCTTCAATATCCTAAACAACATAGTGCTGATAAAGGATAAAGAAGCGACCTAAAGGCGAGCAACTTAGTGCAAGCAAAGATTAGGATGTGAGATGGAGGAAATAAGAAAAAACTCTTACAGAAGAGCGTTTTGTTATTTCAAAATTTGAGTATAGGTCTGAAGCCCACGCGAGATTGATGATTAAAAATCATGTCAGACAGAAATGTTGAAGATTCTGGTTGATTGACTCACTCGGCCGAGTCTAGTAATAAAATTTAATGAATTTTGCTATTTAAGTCAATAAGTTTACCAACTAAGTCGTAGCAAATAATCGAGTTTTTGCAGTAGTTCAAAAAGTGTTGAGTCAAATGTAGAAACACAAACCTTAAATTCTGGCAGTCTACCCTAGATTGTTATGCGACCGTCATAGGTATTGGCCAATGCATAGGTTCATTCTCTTTTATGGCTACGTACAGGTTTTCATTAAGCAGGTACCCTAATGTGAATGAATCGCGTGGTATTTCGTGCATAGATTCATTAAGACTCCATTGGAAGCCGGTAACGAAGCAGATTTTCACCTTTAGTGCCCCTTTGCATGGGGCACTATGATCCATCACGCCACCAAAATCGTGCAGGGAAATATTTCCAAAAGGCAAAGCTCTGGCAAGTTTTGCCCCTTGTACGCCCTTACCTGTAATTATTCCATCTTCACCGATTAGGGTTTGCTCACCACGGTACGAGCATCTTACGACTACGGTCATGTTAATCACCTTTCTGCATCACATGTATGATCAGGTTTGAAATAGTATTTTGTAGATATTGAAATGAGGCTCGATTATAGCAAATCCATAATCTCGTGCATTAAGGCTTGAACATAAATGGGAAGTGAAAATTAAGCAACGCCCTTGTCTATTGGCTTGTACGATTCAAAATGCTGCTGGTGATCAGCTGAGATACGTTTGGATTTGGCACAATTTGTTTAGATTCATTACTAAGGACATACGATCGATGACTAACAATAATCTGGCGTCAAAAAATGAAGGTTTCGGGCTTGTAACAATCACTATTGGAGAAAAGGTTCCGAGTTGGGAACAAATGAGAGACCGTTGTTTTGTATCTGGTTTCGCAACAACTTACGACCTTTATACGATGCCAAACGTTGGGATTCTTTATGTGATGTTTGATGGTATGAATACTGCGGAGCAGTCCACCTTAGACAGTTCACCATATATCTGTGGTGTTAACCCTACTCAAGCGTCCGTTTTTGATGCCCGCTTTCTAGGTACCGGATTGTCGCTTACAACTTGTATTAACAGTAAAAAAGAGGTGAATAAAATTGTTACTCATGCAGATAGCCCATTCAGACTTGCTATCGTTGGTATAGAGGCGCGCACAGGTGTGGTCAAAACATTGCGTGGTTCTATATTACCGCCATCATTTTCAACCAACCTAAACGCAGTGGTAAAAATACAGGAACAACTTTCTATCGAGCAAATTGACAAACTCCATGAAAACTTCTTATGGACCACGCCTCAGGAACAAACTGTTCCGGGCATGAACTACATACAAATTGGACTTTAGGCCCTTATAAACCTAAAAAGCCCTATTCAATTTGATAGGGCTACTTGGATTAGTTCTCGATTTCAACGCCTTTCGTTGTTGGTACGCGACTAATTATCTTATCTGCCATTCGAGAGAAAGGCAGACTTTGAATCCAAACAGTCCCCTCACCCTCCAATGTTGAAAGGAAAATACCTTCCCCCCCAAATAGCATACTCTTAAGGCCGCTTCCTGCTTTTTCAATGTTCATGTCGATGCCTGAAGTAAAAGCTACGACACAACCGGTATCGACGCTAAGTTTATCCCCTCGATTAATTGATTTTTCTTGTATGAATCCACCCGCCTGCAGGATAGCTAAATCATCTCCCTCGATGGATTGCATTATAAAGCCTTCGCCACCGAAGAAGCCTGAGCCCAGTTTAGTGTTGAACTCAATTCCAATCTTAGTTCCTTTAGACGCGCATAAAAAAGCATCTTTTTGACAAATGACCTTCCCGCCTATCTTATCCAATTCTAACTTGATGGCTTTGCCTGGGTTCGAGGATGAGAACGCTACCTTTCGTTTACCATGACCAGTGTTAGTGAAGTGAGTGAGAAAAATGGATTCTCCCGTTAGAGCTCTTTTACCCGCACTGAACATTTTCCCAAAGATACCTGAATCATCGTCTGAGCCGTCACCCATTTTGGCTTCCATAATAACGCCATTCTCCATGTAGATCATGGTACCCGCCTCGGCTATGACTACCTCTCCGTGATCAAGCTCTATCTCTACGAGTTGCATGTCTGAGCCAAGAATGTGTGCGTCTAGTTCATCACAACGTTTGTTCATGTAACTGTTCCTTATCTTCAGTATCGTAATTCGTGAGGTGTTCTTCTTTCATTAGTTCCAGATAGTAATCTTTGAAAACCTTCGTTGAGAGAAAATCACTTATATCATCAGCCCATTTTTGTTCATTAGAGCAATTAATGGTTCTTTCTGAGGCCAAAAGATAGGCTTTGTAACCTATCGGGTTCATGCTGTAGAGACCTAACATTGAGAGAACTACTGGTGATTCTTTGCTTTCGTTGAATGCGACCATTGGAGTAATTTCACATTGGTCAACTTTCAACTTAACGATGTCGGTATATACTGTCGAACAAGACGTGCACACTTGATTCATTCGTGCCATTGTCTCTTCAAATTCCTTTTGCTCTTTTTCTTGCAAACTCGTACAACCACTCAGTATTGCAAGCGTAGGAAGCGCGAGTTGTATGTACTTTTTCAATGTTAGTCCTCTATGTTAATCATTCTTCTTTTAGGCTGAGCGTCCATTTCTAAAACGCTTGGTTTTGATTGGATATCGATATCCGTTGTGCGATCTTCTGGACCTTCTAAATCATTGAGCAATGTAATCGTTGAATTATCGCGCGGTTCCGGTACCGTCAGGTGTGGCGGCCTCTCGATGAGTCTGTGAGAAATTCGTTGTTCATCGCTTACATCGGTTGAGATTGTGGTACTTACCCGGCTATCTGGACTTTGATTGCTCAATCTCTGGTAGATCTCTTCGGTGACAGGCTCCCCTATACTAAGGTATTCGCCATCAACATATCTGAACCTTGGCCAACCGTAGATTCCTCTATTCGTTCTACAACTCAAACACCTTTGAACTAAAACTCTATATTTTCTAGGCGTCGTTATGGTGATTTCATCGTGAGTTGAACCGTATGAACTAAGGTCTAGAATGAAAGACATTGGGACACCATTAAATTCTAAGTGTCCTGTTTTGAATGGGGTTTGATGTAAATGTTCATCTAGCAAGCGCAGGCACGTGTTCGAATACGTACTAGAGGATTTTACATACAAAATACCTGAGATCACTAACAGAATAGGTTGGTTCATTAACATGGATACTATTAAGCAGATCAATGGACCGCTAAATCCCATAATTACCATTCTAGCGTTGTTGATTTGATAATTAGGTTGGTCAAATTTATTGCCACCACGAGAGCTGTTTCGAACTTTGCGCCAGTCTCCCAGAATGGATAAACAAAAGCCCAAAGCATAAAACAGGATGAAAGTCGTGAACATAATCATTGTAGGTTCAGTAAAATCTGAAAGCAGAGTAAAACTATCGGCTGCGTTGCCAATGAGTTCTTCCCTTGTCGGTAATTCAATGCTTGCGGAGTACACCGAGTTTAAATCTACAAACGGATTGAGAATGTCTAGCAGTGTCATTTCTTTATGTAGTAGATATCTTGGGTACATGCTCAATATAGCAATGACTCCTAGCCAGCCAACGCACGTGCCGAAGGTAGTTACCTTTAGTTCTCTTTGGTTACCAGAAATACCGTCTTTCAATCTAACTTTCACATGCAATAGAAATGCAGCAAATGTTAGCCACTTAAGTAAGCTTGCGCCTGCAAGCAGTTGGTTGATTAAATCTATGTTTGATTCGTACATCATTCGGCATTAACAATTCGTGTATTAAAAGTTGAGTTATTGATAACTGGATCGTGCATATTAGTCAGTATTCACTGTTCGAAGTGTGTTTCTTGATGTGCAAATTAGAATCAAACATGTGATACCTCACCTATATCGTCGATATCCATGTTCAATTTGCCTTGGCTATATATATGATCTTTTTCAAACTCAATAGCTTTTAACCGCGAACTAAAGGGGCCATGCTCAAGTCCATCGATAACCGCCACCCACTTACAGGGCATCAGGCGGCTCGCTGAAGCTACCCACGATGAATCTGACACATGTGCCCTAACCTTTTTAAACACCACTCTTAGAAGTGGATTGACGGGCAATATAACGGAAACACGCTTTTGCTTAAATGATTCGACATTGGGGTTGAGTTTTTCCATGTCATCAGCAAAACCAGTTATGGTTCCTGATTTAATTACAAATCTTTTGGTCATATCGTGCGTCTTCAGTTTAAGTTCTTTAAATTGGCATTCATTGAGTCTTCGAACTAAGTTTGTCTGAAAGGTCGTGGTCACCATCAATAGAACTTACTGGTTTCTCATGAAAAACGCTGTCTCGGCCCAATAATAGTTCCAGAATGTTAGGTACGAAAATGAACGGAAAAGCCATAAAAATTGTACTTAATCTATTTGAAACAATTGCTACAGGAAAAGATATAATGAACATCGCAAACCCCAATGTTTTGAGAGTTGGCAACATATCGTCAATTAGGGATTCTGAGAGAACACTAAAGCTTGAAACATCAGCCGAACCAGCCAATGCAACAGTTGGTATAATAGCTGTAATTAAGATAGCAGCGTTCCATTTATTCATAATTTTAATCCAAATTTATCTTTCGATGTTGCTTCTCAGCGGCCGTTACCATTCTACTTGTTTTTGGACCGGCATCTGATTGCTGAGAGGCAGTTATATTTCTTCTAGGTGTATTAGAACTACTTGCTGCAAAAGTTGTTTCTCTAGGCCCTTCAGGTTCTAGTGATGATCGACGCATTGTGTCGATAACTTGAGATGACGATTGCCCGCTAGCCCTATAACTATTTCTTATTACGGTTTCATCTCTCAGCATATCTAAAGGTCTTGTTGTGATTGACCCCGGCCTCGGACCTAAGATATGAGTATTGGTAATGCGACCGATTAACAATAGCGACCAGCCAGTAAATATCCATAAAGTGTCAAAGTAAAAACATAGAGGCCCGACTACTGTAACCGTAATAACAATCTGCGTTATTGTTATTTGTGTTGCGTCTGATATCAAACCATGAGCAGCACTTAGGAGGAATCGAGTAACCATCCAAACGCCGGCCCCAGCAATCACCATCAAAATGATTCTTGCGATGTAGATTTCAAAGCTTGTATAAGTCTTTTCGTCTGTTAAAGCTTCTGTTTCATTACGGTCAAAATCATTATGCGGTGTGTCTACTTCTGGCTCGACAATTTCTCGTTTCGTGTTTATTTCGATTATGTCTGGAATCGCATCTCCATCTTTGTAAGGTTCACCTTCATACCAAATGGTCATGTCACTGGCATTTGGAGTATCAAGTTGATCAGTAATGGCCTGCCCAACAGCAGCCATCTCAATTTGAGTGGCCGTTTGACCTATTGTTTTAGGTGTTAGTGTGTTGTTTTTTGTCAGAAAATCATCAAGATTTTCCGCAACGACAATTCCCGAATCTGATTCTCGAGCTTCGGGAACCAGGACCGCAACCACTCCACAAACAAACAGGAGGCCACAGAAAAATTCTTTTACCATTGTTTAATTGGACCCGAACCGAGCCCTTCCATATTTAGAAATGTTCAGTTTCTGTGTTGTTCATACCTTGCTGATCAGCTAGGACTTCCATCTGAATTTCAGGTTTGTTTTCTACATGTGAAACTTCTACTGATTCAGGCTTTACGCGGGTTTCTAGTTGTTTGCACTCTTCGCCATAAAAACCTGTGTAATCTGCGTTTACTTTGCCTTTGTTGATTTTAATTACGACCTTTTTCATTAATAGCTTTCCTCTTGAGCAACAATTTCAAAACCACCAGATGTAATTGGGGCGACAGATACCTCATAACCTTCATTTTGAAGGTTGTTCCGATACTCTAGCGCTACATATAGATCCTGAATGCTTTGGCTAACCTTGGAAGTCCAGCGACCAATTTCTCCGTAGTTCTCTTGGTATTGTTTGAACATACCGGCACTTTCTTTGTAGCCAATTCGGTGCATGCTGTTAGTGTCACTAGCAAGGACGATATCGTAGGTTTTTCCGTCTTTTACCAATCGCGTACCATTGTCGATGAATAGAGTGTCATTGCTTAAGACGTTCCCATGATGAGCTAAGGCTTCGATAAGCAACTCTCTACTGGTGTATTGCACATTTAACTTACCTTGAACTATATGACTCATAAAACTGATACCTTGTTGTTAGATTGATATTATACGTCCGACTTGCGTTTCACTTGGTGTATCTTGGTCTGATTTACTTGCCGGGTAAAATCCATCATCTTTGAGAGCTAGAATATCTGCAATGTCATCTGCCCGTACTTTGGATGTTGGAGTTACATCTTGAATTGCTTGCAATAAGAACTCCTGAGTGACTTCTGAATCTCGAGCATGTGCCAAGTATTTTGAATCGACAATTACTTGCTCGATCTCCGCGCCTGTATACCCTTCGGTCAGGTGTACTAAGTCTTCGATATTTAAGCACGAAGGACTGATGCTCATTTTCATCAAGTGGATTTCGAAGATGCGAGATCGCTCTTGAATATTAGGGATATCGATAAAGAATGTTCTATCCCATCGCCCAGCACGCATAAGTTCAACAGGTAACGACTTAATACGGTTCGCGGTTGCCACTACAAATACTTGTGATTTTCGCTCTTGCAACCAAAACAGGAATGAACCCAATAGTCGTTTACTAACCTCGTGGTCTCCATTGCTGCCAGATGACACCATTTTTTCGATTTCATCAATTAACACAACAGCGGGAGCAATTTCGTCAATGGTATTTAATGCTCGCCTGAATAGGAGTTCAGTATCACCAAGCATCTTGGTATAGAACTTCGACATATCGAGACGTATTAATGATGTCCCAAAGATGTTTGCTGCGGCTTTAGCGCACAAACTTTTACCACCACCAGGTACACCAGCAAGTAAAATACCTTTTACTGGTAAACCATCATCCCAACCGGCTTTGCGAACTTGTAGGAACTCTTTCAGGTTTTCTAATCCGCCAACATCTTCGATAGGCAATGGTTCCATGATATCAAGACCAACATCTCGCAATATGTGCGCTTTAGCAGCCATTACTTCTTTCATGTAATCTTGTTTTTTGTATTTACAGTAAGCGCTTAATGTGAATACGTTTTTTAGTTGTGTGTGACTAATTCCGCGAGCGGTACTAATCAAAAGCGAGCGTTCTTGCTTGGAAAACAAACTTCCTTGAGCCAGAGACAATTCAGCATCATCCAGAACCTTAGATATTTCTTCGGTGTTCATTGTTGGAAGGGTTACGTTGTAGGCAAACTCTTCATTAATAGGATCTTTAGAAGCGATGACATAGTTGATACCGAGGACTTCTAGTTGATCCAGCGAAGCTCTTAGAGCTGCTGCAGAGTCAGGCATGGCTTTCAATCGTTCGTGATAGTATTGATCGAATATAACTACCCCTTTCCTGTTTTGAATGGCTTTCTTTTCTTCCTTACTTTTAGCTTTTGCTGCTTGGTCTTTAGCGTCGGATTCAGAGCTGCTAACCAAGCTCTTGAAGAAGCCAGGTGAGGGTTTTTCTTTAAAGTCCATTTTACAGAAATGCTTACTGGCTTGGTGCGAGGCTTTGAGCATCACTTCTGCAGCTCTAGAATATTCAAATGTATTCAATGCGATAACTGGGAACGATAGTCGCAAAGGTGTAACGATTCGACTGTTAAAGTCTTGGTCGTTGTTGTTTACCATAGGTAGACGTCCGTACTTATTTTTTGTAAATGTTCACTTGAATAAACTCAGTACCATTCTCTACGACCAATTTTGGGTCAATTGAATGGCCAAGTAACTCAAGCATCTGTAACAACGACTTTTCTGCTAATTCTTCGACGCGCATATTAATAATATGGCTAATCCTAGCTTGAGTCGTTTTCAAGTGCTTTGCGGCTTCCTTCTGTCCCCATCCACGTTCTTCTATATCTTGACGAATACGACATGCCAAGATCTTACGGATCGTGAAATGACTTGGACAGCTTTCGCCATCTATATCTTTCATAAAATTTTAGTCTGCGGTTCGTTGCAGTTAGAGGGGTATCAAAATGACTTATATCGGTTTTGATATAAGCATGTTATATCGAAATCGATATAAGTCAATTCGAAAAAGTGATGGTGATCAGACTTATAAATGAAAAAGCTCCCGTCGGGAGCTGCTTTTATGGCTGTATAAATTGGTACTTGAGGTTTAAGAAATTACGACAAACAAACGGTAGATTAAGAAAACAATAGCTAAATGAACCGTCACCTTGATAACAAGACCATATGGAGATAATAGCTTTGTTGTAACTTGACCAAGAGCTCGTTGCGACTCGATGAAACTCTCAAACGTGCAGTTTAACGGCTCTAACGACTCATCGATAAACGCCTGAAACTTAATAGATTCATTATAACCGCTAGAAAGAGCCCTTTGGTGCAGCATAACTACTTCGCGTGCCGGAATTGGCTTTGGATGTTCTCCATACATTTCCAGTTGCATGTAACGAAATAGAGCTGGTGGATAATCGTATTTGCAAGCGAACCGGTAAAGAAAGGCAGCGATCTTAGGCATGTAGATCATTTCATAGAAGTACGCTACCGCTGTGACAGGTCCTAATGCAATATATTTGAAGAAGCTACTTTTATTCATGTGAATGTCTACTTTGATTAATTTCATTATTTTACATCTTCTGTTTTCTCTACGCTATCTGTTTCCCTGTTCACGGGGTGAACAAGGTTCAGGATGTCAACCTGTTAAGTATTGCTTCAGTTAAATTTATCATTAGGTTCAATCCTTTTGTTTGTCCTATGATGGCTGCTATAGCGATAAACCTAAATTATCGCTACGTTTGAAGTAATTTCACTCATATTAATTTTTGATGTGTTATAACTGTAAGATAATGTTAATGACATCAAGGAGTTCTATATGGCCGACAAGGATTTACTGGTAGCCAGTAATACAAAGGAATTGAAGAGGAATACGAGAATGGGCTACTTGAAAACAATAGTTCAGGGCCTGTTTCTGGGATTAGTAAGCTGGCAGACCTACCTATTTGCTTTTGCCGATAATTCTGGTAAAGACAAAAGCCATATTGCGGTTATCGAAATTAAAGGTGAAATTACGTCGGGTTCCCGCTTTGGTGATGGAATTAAATTTGGTGAAACCATAGATTCTGTCATAGCAAACCCTAATGTAAAGGCAGTTTTGATTGAAGCAAATTCGCCCGGTGGCAGTCCGACACAAGCAGAGATAATGGTATCTGCTTTGAGCGAGCTTGTTAGTGAGAAGCCTGTAATTGTAAGTGTTGGTGACTTATGTGCTTCAGCCTGTCTTTTTGCTTTGGCTTCTAACCCTAACGTACCACTTTATGCTCACCGTTCTTCACTAATTGGCAGTGTCGGGGTGAAGCTTGAAACTTGGGATGTCAGTAAGGTTCTAGAAAAGTTTGAGATCCAAAAGCGAACATATTCTCTTGGTGATCATAAAGTGTTCTTAGACCCTTTTACAGCGCCTGATGAAAAAGTAGAGGAACATATTCGCCAAGAACTACTCACACCGATTTACGAGCAATTCAAAGGTGTACTTGAGGTTGGGCGAAAAGGAAAGTTAGTGGATGACCCACGAGTTTTTACAGGTTTAATGTGGACAGGTGATCACGCCAAGGAACTAGGTATGGTAGATGACATTAAGACGAACTATGAGATCCGTAAAACATTAGAGTCAGACTACGATACTAGCAGCTTTGTGTATTACAATAGTCAAAAACGCTCCTTGACCGAGATGCTTTCAGTCTCACTTAATGCTACTATAATGGATGTTATCTCAACGCATTCAAATATCATTAAGTACGAGTTAAAGTAATGAAATCATACACTACTTTGAAAGCCGTATTGATTACGGCTTTTTTTTCATCTGGCGTTTCTGCCCACAACAATTATAGCTGCACTCAAGAGAGATTTAATGCCATAAATGCTCACTTTTCTGAATTCCGCGGTTCGGTTTTAACAGAGATTGAGGTTGGTTTGGATCATAGGATTGGCCTTGGTGAAGATGGTCAAAGCCAACGCCTCTAAAGCTTGGTACCAACTTTGACAAGGCTCTGTATCTAAAGAGGTGCAAATCAATGATTTTCCATTCATTTCGTATGTGAGTATTCCGTGAAATTATTTACCCCGATTTTAACTAGTCTTGCCCTTGTATCTGCATTTGTGTCTACCAATGCTTTATCCGCCTATGTACCTTCCTCAAACTACAGAGGGTATAATCCATATGCGTGTGCTGAATTGAGATTTAATGCATATAATTTTAAACTTGAGTTAGGTGAAAATGTTGTTGAGGTTTATACCGGTAAGGACAAAGCATTTGCATTGGGCGAGCGCGGTTCTTTGTTTGCTTGTCCTGAAGGCATGAAATTTGCCAACATGGACAAGCTCAAGTGTGCGTCGGCTGATAGAAAGCTGAACCGAAAATGGGCAAACTCAATCAAACTAAATCGAGGTGTTCATTACCAAAGAGCACTCGCTTTACCAGTTTGCGACTCTGTGATTATGGTAGGTTTCAACAAAGCTGTGTATCTTGAAACCATAAATACCGAAGAGTAAGCATCAATTAGAGCTAAGGCTTAGCTGTGTTTCGCTATGATCTTTTCTACGGCATCATGATAATTATCACCAGGCTTGACTCGATAGAGCTCTATCCCGGCGCTATCAAGAGCGTAGTCCTTTTCTTTGTCCTGTGCCTTAGCTTTCTTTGTATTGTGGCTTGAATCATCTAATTCGATAGCAAACAGGATGTTCGAGGAATACGCCTCCACCACCACGTAATCAACATGTTTCGACGTAACCTTGTTCAAAGACGTAAAGTTCTTCGGATCTTTTGGTTTGCATAGGTCGGCCAATCTAACTTTGCAGTGCAGTTCCCACTTGTTTGGTAAATTCTTCTTAAGTGTATGCTTAAAAATCTGTTCAGTTTTTGAGTTCAATTGTTGGCAGCTTTTGAAGTCCCCACTGATCTTCCCCCTCTTCTTCTGACCTTTAGATTGGCTTATAAGGAAGTAGATGATGGCCGCAACGCAAATGATGAATGGAATGTTATCTAACATTGTTTTCCTATGACTTTTTCATAAAAAGGCTCCATGAACTTAGTCATGAAGCCTATATATTGATGCATTAAAATCGTGCACTTAGTGACAACGGTGCTGCTTTAGCTTCATTTCTTCTAAGCTTTTACAATCCACACACTTGTCAGCCGTTGGGTAAGCGTTTAGTCGTTCAATCTCAATCTCAATACCGCAACCTTCACAGTAACCATAATCACCAGTTTTGCTCAACTCGATGCTTGCTTTTATAGATTTGCTATCTGTACTTAATCGCTCAATGTCGTTTTGTATGCTGGTCTGAAGTCCATGCATATCTGAGACATCTACAGCGTCGGCTGTGCCAGCAATGTTCTCTTTTACGTTAATGAGCTCAATTCGTTTTTCTTCGAGTTGGTCATTTGTCGCCTGAAGCATAGAATGTAAAGATTTTTCAAGTTCAGCCTTTGGGAGTTGTTTCTTTGTTGCTTTCTTGCTCGGTTCTAAAAATGTTGTGCAAATCATAACGTATTCCGTACTGTAGCGTCCTGGTTCTTTCCTGTAGAGGAAGTGCTGTTTAATTTGAATTGATAGAGTGGCCGCTCAGGGTAGCAGCAATTTTGACTAAAATAGCATACTCAAAACTTTCCATTTGTCTAGTCATGCTTGATTGCTTTGCTTGGACAGTCACACTATGAGGAAGCTATAACTTTGATCAAATTATAATGAGTGCTCGGTCTAAGAAACGAAACATTTGCATTAATAGCTTCATCAATGTCATAACGGTTATACACCTGAAAATCACATGTAACGGTAAGCGGCAATACACCAAACTGTTTTGCATGTGTTTGACAGGCGCTAATGATTCCAGTTACCTCGCTTATTGTTAGGCTGCTTGTTTGTTTCAACAGTTAACTCCTTATGCGTATGGACTAGATGAGCCAGTCATCAAGTTGATTTTTCCTGCCCTCTTTAGAATTTCAGTAAGCAGGCTGTTAGCCACAAGGTTCTTCATTGCACGTGTAACCGCAACATACAGCGCGTTGATTTCATCTTCTAGTTTATCCCCGGTTAACTTTTGTAGCTTAGAGAACTCGAGAAAATCGTCACTTAATACAGTATTATCGTGCTCTAACCCTTTGAACTTATGAATGGTACTCAAAATAGCAGTTGGATTAGTGACACCTATAGATATTTCATCAATATGGTTTATCGTATTGTACAGGTTACCCAATTTTAACGTTTCAGCCAGTTTGATGATCTTTATAACACGAGTAAGTTCTGGGTCTTTAGTTTTCTCTTCAACATTGACTACGGCTTTCCAAGTAGGGTAAGTGGCCAAGAAATTCTTCGGAATGCCTTTGGTATCACCTTTCTTTATCTTCTCAAACCAAGCCAATTCTTTAGTGAAGTATTTTGCTAGGCCACCAACAACAATGAAAGGGATTTGTCGTTGATACAGGTTTAATGAAGTTCTAAGTACCCCTGCGGCTGTTCTATGTAATACAACTCGTTGACCCTCAATTTTATACCCTGGTGGTCTGATATGTGTATCTAGGGTATCTGTACCTTTTAGTTCAGCATAAGATCCCTTAACCTTAAGTACCGCTTTTGATAGTTCCGCTATTCTTGGGCCGAACCGGAAAGATTGAGTTAACTGGTGCACTTCAAAACGATCATCATTAACAAAGGTTTCCATTCCATTGCTGCAGCCTCTAAAGCGATATAAATTTTGGTGGTCATCTCCTACTTTAAGTAGATGGCCTTGAGCTGCAATAAAACGTTCTTCCACATCTAAAACGATTACGTTTTGGTCTTGGGCTTCATCTACAATGACTGTGCTGTACTCTTTCCACTCGTCGATAGTTTCTTTACGTAGGCAGTAAAGTTTCAAATACCCATCGTGAGGCATTTTTACTAGGTTATCTGAGGGATCGACCATTCTATCCCAAATCTGTTTGGCGAACTTAAATGAAAGTTCAACTACTTTTGGATTAAGACCTATTTGCTTGTAGTTGTATGTCTTTACTGTTGGAACATGCTTCTTTTGCAAAGTTTTATCAGTGGAGTTAATAAAAGCTGTTATTGCTTTTTTAACTGTCATAGGTACGTCATAAGTTGTGGACTTCAGCAGATTCTTGTAATCACGAACGCTCATGTCACCTAGTTTGTTGGCATACAAGCAGCCAACTGTTTCAAAAGCGAGTTTGTGAATATTGGTGATCTTCAACCCTTCAATATGTCCCATCTTTTGTTTGGCTTCTTCCACGTTCGATACAGCAAAGGTTAGGTATAGAACAGGGGTGTTAGATGAGCAAATGTTCTCAATTACATATTGAGTCGTCGTAGTTTTGCCAGTTCCGGCAAAGCTTCGTACGATTAGATTTTTCTTTGCGCACGCTGCTTCCTTTACGCCATGTTGTTCAGGTGTAGGTTTCATTGAGTGTTTATTACTGTAGAAAGATTAAGCCCATTGTACCAATTATCTATATCCTTCTTTTCTGGGTGCCAGAGTGATCAGGATTTAATTTTGATAATGGTTTTGGGGCTAAAGGTATGCAATAATTTGATTTCTATCCTATCAGAAATCTTTTTGCTATATAGCTGAGATCTACAATTTATTAAAGGTATATCAATGAATTACAAGCTTAGTATGCTTGGTGGTGCGTTGTCTGCGTTATTTCTAATTGGTTGTGCGGAAAAACCCGTAGAAATACCACCACTACCAAACGCAGGTTCTCATTCAATCCAAGTAAAAAACCCTATTGGCGCATTTGTATTCCTTCACTCGAACTCAAATTTCTATCAAGGTGATTTTGATTTGGTTGTGGAGTACGACAAGCTGCCATTCAAAGCTCAGTTTGATAACTGTGGTAAGGAAGTTGAAAGTCGCTGTAATAGTGTTGTCATACTTAGAGAAGAGTTAGGAGGCGATAGAATTGAAGCTACTTTCGACCTTACATTTGTTGATGGGTATGACGATCAGGCTTTACCTATTACCTCAAATTACCGTATTCACTCTTTGCCGCTGAAGATAGACCAGAAACAACCATTCCCTACTCTGAATCAGGATGGCGTGAGTAACCACGTTGGTCTTTACTCTAGGATGATTAAGTAAGTCCGTACCCAGTGCACAAAGTTCATGGCCACTCAACGAGATGTGGCCACTGACAAAGTTTCTATTGTGGTTTGTGACTATGTTAATCGTTCATTAACCCATAGTTGACTGTACTAGATCTGAAATCGAAGTTCTTTAAATTTTTCTTCTCAGCTCGATATAATTTGAGCTAGTAAGGGCGTTGTCGCACTCATACTTTTCGCCCACTTGTAACTATATCTTTGTGTTAAGCGGCGATATCCATACCAAATGAACTTTCGTTTGATTGGCCGTTCTTCAGATCTGTGAAAATCTTACAAATGGCTAAACGCCTTGCCTGAACTGGCGTGAGCTTTAAGTTAATCTCTTTTGCGTATTTAAAACTAGCAAGGTTCATCGCTCGCCACCTTTCGAATAAGTCGCGATCAGCAAGAGGTTCAGCGAAAATAGCCCAAGCTCTCTCAATAGAACCTTCTAAATCATGTTCATCAAACGCAATAGAAGATGTGAAATATGTGCTGTCGTCATAAAGGTGATTTACGATCTCATACCAAGCATTGATGCTCTCAGTATTATCTTCATCGTCCAGTAAGGCCCAGAAGTCCTCCATCCATATTTCAGCGCCAGTATCGTACTGAACCTCATGGTGATAATCGACAACCTTAATTACGTTTTTATCTGATTCTTTTATCAACTCATTTTGAAGCAATGACCCTTTTCTCCCGCGACCAAACAGAGCTGTAGTACGACAAGCATCTAAAGTAACGGAGTTAGTATTTAAACCAAAATACATCTCTGCAAGCTGTAAACGAGGCTTTATCTTCGATGGCGCCGTTGCATCACTTAATCCAAAGTAATGAACCGAGCTGAATAGAGGCACTTTCTTTATTTTGTCTGGGTTCTTTGCGGTCGGTGATGGAACGCTGCGCTTTGCATTAAACAGAGATTCAATTGTCTCATGAGGTAGCATCAGATCAAGACCAGTCTTTTCAAGGCATGGCACACCAAGACGAATATTTTCAGGAAAGTCTAATGTCTGTAGTGCTTTATATGCGAAAGCTGCAGGATCGTCATACTTGTGCACCGGCAAAATAACATCGCACTGATTTGTCAGTTTAATGATTTCTTCTTTGTGTCGCGCAATAATGTTAAGCGCATTCGACTCGCTAAATGGGGCATCTGGGATCACTACACTGATGTTTTTCGCCGCTTGAAGACCGGCTTCTTGCATTAGTTGGGAATATTGCTCGAAGACCCAATCAGTATCGATTTCTTTCCCTTGGTTATGCATCGTAATTAGTCCATTATCCCAAAAGACCTTTGTTGTTTTTGCCCCCTCAAGGATTTCATTCTTTAACTTTACGGATTTATAAACGTTACAGTGTGCTAGTGAAGTACCAATAGCTTCCCCTGCGTCTAAATATCCAAGTTCAGGCATGCTTGCCACACCAGAGCGAAAAAATAATGGAGAGGTAGTTTCTTCAAAAATGGTATTAAGAGCCATTTTCAATCGCGACTTCAATTGTAGAATGCCAACATGCCCACGTGAGATGTATGTCTGGTGAGGTAGCTTGTTGCTCTTGATGATGTTCAAATCAACCATTCGGTCCCAAGCAGAAAGGTACTCGTTCGGCAGACAAACATATAGAGGTAGATCAGGATTTAAGTTATTGAATATTTCGGCTGTTTCAGTAATAGAAACTCCAGACTCCCCAGAGTTTGAGTTAATGAAACTGTCAACGCTATCATGGTCTGTCATTTTAACGTTGTACTCGGATAGCATTTCAAAGCCCTCACAGAAGCCGTAGTAAGCAGATAGGATTACAACGTTCAACATATCAAGCGCATCACCATAACCACAACGTAAAGCGTGTGAACGCACCTGCTGTGCCAATCCTTCCTTGTAGATGTCTAATGATCTTGCAAAACTAAGTTTGTGCTCTGAACAACAGATAACGACTGTAGGTTTATTGAAATCCATGATTTTACTGACCTATCTCTTGGGGATGTACCCATTGTATCTAGTTTCCCTACCAACCTACTCTTCACAAGAAAACGATCAGCATTTTCTAACCCCCAGATACACAAAAACCACTCGATCGCATAAGCGATCAGAGTGGTTGAAGGTATTAGATTGAAGCAACAACTTTACGTATGTAAGTTCGCACTTCAAGGTCGCGTTCTTCGTTTCGGCCATAAGTTTGATTAAACAAACGGCGGGTTCGATTACGCATTCGAGCTAAGAACTGTTCTCTATCACGCCAGTCTGGATAGTCACTATTATCATATTCTGCAGCAATCTTTTTGATTGTGTAGTCAATGAACTCAAGCATACCTATTGTGGTTTTGCGAGGTGCTGATTCGGTAGTTTCAAAATCACCGGTTAGTGAAGCCAAGAAAGCGTCAGGCGTTTGTGTGCCTGCAGATTGGATAAGTTTCATTAGTTCGTTCATAGGTAGCCCCTAGTTTTGGTTTGGTGTTAAAAAAACAGGGCTACTCCGTTAAGGAAGTAACCCTTAACAGGTGTTTGGTTATTAAAATGACTTTTCTATGGCATCGACACGAAAAGCCCAAAATTGGAAAATAAGACCGGCACCTTGCAGGTCATAATCCGTTTCATCCATAAAACCAACATTATCTCGAGGTAGAGAAGAAGCCATCTTATCCCCTGCTTCAAGATCATCTCCTACAAACGACACTTGAAAGTAAAGTCGGTCAAACTTTAAAAATAAACGTGTTGTAGGCATGTCCTTAATGTCTTCTGACGAAGTTAATAGTCGCTTCGCAACTAGCTTACCTTTCTTCTCGGCCAAAAGGTCAATTGTAGGGAAGCCAGGCATTTTTCCGGCAACATATAGATCGTCATCATCGTTGGTACCTGATCGACAGATAGCGACGATACGTTGGTAGCCTTCGTTTTGTTGGATTAATAGTTGGTTGTAGTTTTTAGTTTGGAATTTCAAGGTGCAGCTCCTAGTTTGGGATACACCACCACCGCAACCGGGTGTGAGTATCCCGATTGGGTTTAATAAATGTGATTAGTTGTTCTTTGCTTTCATATACCGAGATACTTCGATGTGTTCATTATCGAGAACCTTCTTCGCAATATCTGCGTTATCTACTGCGAGACAACAGAATGAATACACAGCGTCAAAAGTTAATAGGTCAGTAAATGTGTTAGCGAGCTCAACAACAACATCCAAGCTAACGAAATAAGCTTCATCACTATTTGTTCGAGTGAAGACAAGTCCGGTAGATGGTTCTTTCCCACCACATGCATTGATTAAGGTGTATACAAGATCTTGCACTTCCCAAAGGCCGTCACGACGCTCTGTAAAGTCCATCATCTCTAATGATTCGTTAGTCGTCCAATATGCTTTATCAACCCCAGATGTATAAGCATCCGCAAAGGTTTTAAATTGAGACTTGTCGAATCCGTAAAGGTGAAGATCTGTATAGCAGTTTGTATGAGTTACTTCGTAACTTAGGTTACGTTCAGTGTTCATAGTTGAGCTCCAGATTCTCGACAAGTGTAGCCAATGTGAAAGCCCTTCAAATCAAGAACTTCACCTTCTAGGAACTTCTCTGCGAAGTTAGAAGACTTGTTATGCTCGATGGCTAAATTGTAGATGTCGAGTAATTTCAAACTTTCACCAAAATGTTCCAGCATGGCATCAATGAAGTCTAATGAAACATATAGAACATGCGTCGTTGTTTTTATCACATGGCCGACCATGTAATCGTCAACGCCAGTGATATTCTCAACAAGACGAATTGACTGCAGAACATCATAGAAACCTGATTTGTCTGTATCGAAGTTTGTAAAAGCCTCGATAGAACGCTCACTTCCATGCAAACCAGCTGACTCTACTGCGTCTTGGTAGCTGCTGTAATCGCCTCTAAAACCCACAAGTTGAGTTTTGTTAGTTAGATCATCAGCTGATAAGTGTTGAATAGTATTTAAAGTAGTGTTGTTCATAGTCGTAGTTCCTTATAAAAAGAACCACTCACCCCGAGAGGGCAAGTGGTTGGTTTGCCCTTGTGGGTTAGAAATTATGTGGGGTTAGTGAGAACTGATCACTGCCGCAGTAATAAACATAGTGTTTAAGTAAGCAAACAGTAGATCAACGTTTTTATCTGAAATCTTATCAGTTCTACCAGTAGCCTTTAGAAGTAGTAGAACTCCAGATGCCAAAGCAGCAACCAAAACAATCGGCGAATAAGCCTTTGTCAGATATAAAAACGCGTCTAATGCGTAAACCACATTAGCAGCACAAACTAAGATCACATGCGCTTTGTAGGAATTGAGGGACCATTGTGCTCCACCAGCTTTCATCGATGCATTAGCGAATAAACAAGCAACTACAGCTGTCAGACAGAATGTAATTGAAGTTAAGTTAAGCTCGAAATGCCCTTGTTGAATCTCGTAATTAACGCAAAAGACGCTCATACAAAGTACGAATGTCATTAGGTTACTTACGTTATGTGCAATAAGAGCGTTAGATTCACGAGCAGTTAATTCATCACAAGCTTTGTATGTCTTGTACGAACGAACGGTATACATCACGCACAATACAGACAACACAATGAGAGTCGATAATGGTTCAAGTGGAAGTAAAATGGTGCCGGCCAAGCCTGCAAAGTAGAGATAGTTATACTTGGTACCAGTAGTGATTTCTCTGCTGTACCAGGTTAAGTGATAGTTCATGTGTGTAGTCTCCTATAAATCAAAACCCAAGAGGCTACTTCCCCAAAGGCAGTAATTCCTCTAGGGCATGAGGTTGGTTTTTTAGATTGGTTAATTGGTCAGTTCATTTTACTCGTATAGAGAACTGGTCAATATGCTGGTGGGCATAGTGAAACTATATCGCATCAACGAGAACATCACTTCATCGTAATGGGGTTGAATGCAAAAGCATTATCAGCTTTTAGAGCTTGAATATAATGGTTCGAGGGTGTTTAGTTAAAAGCGGTCCTTTAACTAAAGATCCTTGATAAAAATAAAAGAGAGTAACCAATGTTACTCTCAATTTATTAATTACATAAAGACTTGGAATAAGCCAGCGAACGGTGAAGTAAACCAAGCATAAAGAACACAAATCAATGCAAAAACGACCATTAAGGTGTTTGTTTTATTGTTCTGTTCCTTCCAAGTTGAAATTGCCATGCATAGGTCAAAAAAGCCAATTAGAACACCAATTACGACACCACCATAGTTAAACCATGATGCGTAACCTGAGAAATCTAACATTACCTTGAACTGCGGTAAGCTGATGTACAAGAAGGTGACAATAGTTACAAGTGAACAAATCAACGTAGTAATCACGAAATAGAATTGTAAACCTGTTAGCCCTTTGCAATCAGCTTTTGGATCTTTTGCGGCAATAGCAATATTTAGAGTTAGTAAAACGAAACCAATTGTAGCGATGTACCAGTTTTCGGCATCGTTAAAGTTTCGTCCATCTTGGATGGCAGTAGCATACCCGATAAAAGGTACGATTATCGCAACAAAGACTAAGGCATATCTAAACTGATGTGCTTTCCCATGTTGGATAGTTTTCTTCAAAACAATAATTGCAAATGCAATCGCAAGAGCCACTTGTGCAAAAAACATCTCCGGTTTAAGTCCAACACTCTGAGCAAGCAAGTAGACGCCAGAGTATGAGGATAGAAGAAAGATTATTGAAGTTGTTATGAAGTTTTCGTTTGTATTTTGATTTAAATTTTGCATATTATTTTTCCTTTTATTTATAAATGCGATATTCACACTAAAAGGAAAACTACCGTATGGGGCAGTTCACCCCAAATGGTGTGTTAAGTATTTTTTTTCTTTTGGTTCATTTCTTTCGTGTAGCGAACTTTAGCGATACAGTCCAGAGACTAAATACCACTAACTACATCGCATGTAATCTAAAATCACTACTTAGAGTATTAGATGTTAATGCGAAAGCATTAAAGCTTAATAAGATAAGCGATAACGGATCGAGGGTATTTAGGTAAGCAATAAGCTTAGCTAAGTACCCTCAAGGTGATGAGATTTGGATACATGTGTAAAGCCCACGCGGAATTGTTAAGGTCGTACTCTATCAGGTAGAGCGTTCTATCCGGTAAGAACTTCAAATGTTAGAAATTAAGGTTATCAAACACCTTATGTTATGACAACCTCAAGATCGATTTAGACGTTCAATGATAACTGGCTTCGAATCATTGTCAGCTTCTCAAGGAAAGCAGGATCTTTAAGAGGGTCTTTAGCTTCAGACCAACTAATCTCTGCTTTGGCCCACATATCTATTGAATCATTGAACAAGCTAGCATTACGCCCTGCTTGCTTTTTTAAAGTCGATAACTGTTCAAGGCAAATGCTGATAGCCGCGTCTGCAGGAATACTATAGCGTTTCGTTAATAGTTCATTTGTTTCTTTCTTTAAGAACCAATCAAGAGATACCTTAACCTTTGCTACTCGCGATTGAATTACAAGTACACTTCCTAAGTCTGTTGTGTTGCTGAGGGATATACGAGTGATTTTATTTGGCTCTATAGCAACTGTTTCACCGTATCGAACATCGTAGAAATCGAGAGTTTGAGTCTTCTTTGCAGAAAGAAAACGAACGAAGATGCCGTCATCCATCATTTGAATCTCGCATGGATCATCTTTATTAAGTTGATATGCGTCCTTTAGGCTCTTGTTAATTCGAAGGGCAAGGTTGTTCCCCCACTTGCCAATAGACGCTTCCATTTTTAAAGAGTTACCAGACGTTGAAGTGTTTTTAGCTGAACTCAAGATGATCACCGTTAGATTTGGGAGTGTTGATACAAAAGTAGAGTCATTGTATCAAAATTTTAAGTCTCTCCAAATGTGTTTAAGGGTGATCAGCATTTATGGCAATACATCTCGATGTTTCAGATTTCATAGCTGTTTAAGTTCTGGTACATCTCGGCCAAGGTCATGCAAATATATAATCTATAAGTACGATTCAAGCATGTTTTTGATGTCAGTGACTGAGCAATTGTATAGAGCAGCTAAACGAGAAAAAGCGTGTAACCTTAGCGTTAAAATCTGTTTTACTCCAAACACCCTATGAAGCATTATTTTTTCACCCCGATTATCGGTTAGGCCGATAAAGAATTGAGTGCACTCCGAGTTGTTGACCCGGATCGTAAGAACTTTTGGGTTAACCTGCTTCCTCTGCGTTTGATATTGACTCTTTACGTTCAACTTTGCAT
The DNA here is from genome assembly GCF_041466145.1 of Vibrio sp. 10N.239.312.D08. Taxonomy (NCBI): domain Bacteria; kingdom Pseudomonadati; phylum Pseudomonadota; class Gammaproteobacteria; order Vibrionales; family Vibrionaceae; genus Vibrio; species Vibrio sp. 10N.239.312.D08. The sequence goes on from NZ_JBFSSD010000001.1 coordinate 289,670, forward strand.
TTGGGTGGAGGAACAAGCATAGATCTAATAACTCCGTTTCCGGTACTAGACTCATTTTTACCGTATTATTCGATTGCCAAGGGTTCTCAGCGGTAGTCATTTCAACCGATAGCGTAGGTTGCTTTGCCTTATTTAGAATATCGCTAAACTGAATAATCTGTTTGCCGTGGTGTTTAATTTGGGTACCGTGAAGCGATTGCATCTAGGTCTCCTTTGGGCTGTGAACTTTCTTCCGCATGTAAATACCAGCAGCCTCACGGATAGGCTTATAATGCGACGACACATCAGTTTTGTCGATATGGTTGTAATCAGTCGGCTTTACATGCTTTAGCGTTATAGCCGGGTTGTGTGGGAGAATGAGGCAGTTGTTTGCTTTTAGAGTCTCTCTGTAAGTACCCTCTCGGCCACGGTATGGCTTTTTACCTTCTACGGTTGAGCGGTGGTAATAAATTTGTTGAGGGTGCACCTTAGAGTTTTTCATGAGTACGAACTCGTAACCAGCAGGTGCTTTGCCGATCGTCGATACCACTTGTTCTCCGTATTCCTGAGCTGTAAGAGCTACATGACCATTCGTGTCATATGTATCGCCGTAATTCTCTATAATCCGGCGCATTTCCTCTTCATCAACTACCTTCGGGTTTCTCTGGTTGTTATTCCAGTCATAACCTATGCTATAACACGTTTCGTAACCTATTTTGATAAAGCGGTAAAGCGTGGCGATGATGATGTTAGGATAGGCCGCGTGTATATGAACACTTCTTGCATGTGAGGTTGTGAAGTTTTCACTTAGCCATCCCTTCAGATCTTTAATTTTGTCGTTATGGCGTTCAGCGATCTTGCTTACTAGTTCGTAAGTGTGAAATCCAACTTTTATTAAACCGAAAGTACGGCGTGGAGACCGCTCACCATCTACGTCTGTCTGTTGTATGTTATAGCTATTTAGAGCTTCTACCTTCGAGGCTTTATCGATAGGAATGTGCTTAGGTAATTTGGGCGCATAATGGATTGGGTCAACCTTATATGCTTCAACGACTAGATCATTATCAGATTCGAGAGCTTGTTTGAGCTCGGCACGAATAGCTTCTATCTCTAGGATTGCTGATTGTATATATCTGACCTTTTCTGGTGAAAATGAATCTGCCATTACCCGCCCTCTGTATGTTTGTACATATGTACATATTAACAGTCGCACAAATAAAGTACAGGTTAATTAATCACCACTCCCATCATATCAATGTGTTGGTCATGCTTAATGTTGGTAATTTTTTGCTGAGTCGTAACTACTCAAAGTCATGTAGATTTTGTCGTCTCCTGGTTCGAATGATTCAACTCCAAGGCCTTTAAGAGAGATGGCGCAATGATCAGTCTTATTCACTTCGATATGTTCATACAAATATGGGCCCGAAAAGAGTAAAAGTATGTATTCATTGTCGTAAGTTAAGACAACGTTCATTACGTTCCTATAAACCGGCGGGAGCGTGCTTAGATCTGATGTTCTCAATGTTTTCAACAAGTCGTGACTATTTAATACCTTTCGTACCTCATTGTATGTTGTCGGTCTGTTCTGTTGCAGTAAGAGCATTCTCAACGACTCCCCTACTACGTTGTGCGTGAATGAGATTGAATCGTCAATAGCAAGTGGGTGCCCTTCATCTTCGATGATGAAGTCTAAGTAAACTTTATTCATTTGCGCTTAGGTTTGTTAATTTTTTTGAAGAGTTGGTATTTTAAACAAAATGCTTACAGAGAGCCATAGCCTGCATTGCTCTCATTCCCACATTATGCTACCATAAAATCAATATTTAGCTTATCAATAGCCAAATAACCCCATATCGTACCTACACTTTCAGGTAATAGAGAATGTCAGATTACATCCAAGAAGAAATGCAGCAGGAAGACTTTGACCTTGTTGCGTATATCGTCGTCCATAACTTCACAGACTTTATGAAGTTCGAGAAAAGCCTTACTAAAGGCGAGAAAGTTGCTAAGCAATATTTGCTAAACCGGGACCACAAAACCGCAAAGCAAACACCTATTGATTGCGACACTATGGGAACAAAGCATACCTACAAAGACTTCGTGATTGATGTCGTTTTACAAAACAATGAGTCTTTTGATGTTGTAGTTTCTGTCGATGATACAGTCATTTGTAAGCGTGAAGCACCGGTCGAGTTTGGGATGATGCCTTGTGGGTATCGTCCGATGGAAGAAAAAGTATTTCAAAAGAAAATCGACAACCACAGCAAGAAAACAAACGCTCTAGTTAACACGATGAATTACGCTTTAATTGATCAGTTCATTGTTAACAACGCTGTAGATGACGCGAAGATATTCAAGCACGCAATCGAAGGGATCGTGTTTCATTCTTTTGGTAGAAAGGTTCCTTATTTCTTTGAATTTGCGCATGACCGCTTGCTGTGGCGTTACAACCTTTCGGATAAAAAAGTTAGTCTCCAAGATTCCAATTCGCGAGTAGTTATCGACTTCTCAAATAACAACATTCAAGTGGACATCGAACCACGCTTGCACAATCATCTTGGGCGTCTCCATTATACAGCTGGCCAAGCTATGGCTTGTGTAGTTTCATTTCTCGATGCAGTCTCAGCCGGTTTCCGTTTTAAAAATGGTTACATTACCTTTCATAAAGGTGAAAAAGGACTACCAGTAGAGCTAGCACCAGCGGGTTCTGCGATTATTAAGATGAAATAAGAATATGAATACGGACAACTTTTCTGAAACGTCGGATTACTTTAGTGACAGTTTAAAAGAGGCGTTTATGCATGATGACAGTCACTTCGCTGATTTATTGAGAAAGAAGCTAAAGTTGTGGTTTTCAAAGATAGACTCACCAGTAGCATCATGGGCAATCGAGATTCTTGATGAGAAAACCAATCACGAGTTAGTCAAAGATGAGTTAGCCTGCATATCTGATTGTATTACCAAGATCGTTGATAGCCTGAACCTTTCGAGTAAAGAGTTCAAAGAGGCGGAAGAGCTTGAAAGTTTGGTAGTAAGGCAGGTTCGAGCCATATAATATTTAGCGCTTTCGGGCGCTATTTTATTGCGATAAAAAAAGCACTTGGCATTTCTGCGCAAGTGCAATTTCACGATTTGGAAGGTTATGAGCCAGGGAACAGTGATTTTGTGGCAATAACTTTTTTCAAGGTAGTGATGTATCCGCCAACAGCAAGTATTAAGCTCGCACCAAAAATGACTGGGACAATCAATGTTGAGTTACCACCAGTCACTGCTATTTCAGGATACACAAAAGAAATGATGAATAATCCTACTAAGGAGCAACCCATCGCTCTGAAGCCTAACTTGCTCAGCGCGCGATTGGCAAAGTTTGGCATCGAACTAATTTTGTCTTCATTGTATCTTAAGTAAGTGATGTAAGTAATATTGCTCTGTTGGTAGTAAACTAACTCAACAACCTCACCTAGTTCTAATAAATCGAAGGCCTCTTTGCTAATTAATACATTTTGCAGAGTTAAATCATCAATAGTGATGAACTCAGCCTCGACACACCCTCCTCGACGTCTTGAGGGTCCTACAGACGTGTATTGTCCATGTAAGTAATCGCCAGAACTCATAAGGTTATCGCTTTCATTAGAAATGGAATGATGGCCATATATTATTCAAGAATCTGATTCGCAAATCTCCACAAGGAATCAGCCCTAACGGGAACACATGGCAGGTTTACCTAACTAATTCACTATGGAATTGGATTAGGTATTCGATTATGCACTATTGCTTGGGCTTTTTAAACACATAACTTAAACACATAACGTTTAACAATTACGCTCAGGTATAATTACAACGAGTGATCAGTTGTCGCGTCAAAAAATGCGTTATAATAGGTCTATTTTACTAAAGATGAACAGCAAGGTTAGGATGAAAGACGCAATCAATGATTCACTGTTACAGGCAGTCGAAGCAAGAACGAACCTAAAGAGGCATTATCTTGTTAAAACAACCATTGCTGATATTGATGGTGATTCTTTTACACGTTGTCGGGATGTTATGCCTATGCCATTACATACTGACAATGTAGTATCTGCTATGTCTGTTCTGGACACTGTTGATTTCATTGTTTACGGCGCCATTCGTACTGAAGGTAAGAAGTTACGCCTTCAAGGTCGCTCTAACAATTCAGAGATAATCGCAGGTCACTGCTGGCTTCAGCTTAAAGATGGTACCCATATTGACCCGAGCATCCAATCTCAGCCAGTTATTATTGGTCATGAGATTAACTTGAACAATCGTACCTATGTAGAAGCTTTCAAGATATCACCAGAGGAATTGAAGAACATATCTCAACACATACTCCCACCTAAGCTCGTTGGCGTTGTAGGTATACCTTTAGAGGGGTTCGCCAACATTTCAAGTCATTCAGTATTTTTTAAATGAATAAGGAGAAATTAGATTGGACGTTAAGTATTTCACACAATCAAATGGCAAACCTTGGGGTGTGTTCGTTATTGGTCACTTCGATCCGGAGTTGGTTATTCAACAATTAAATAGTCAGATTGTTGAAGCTGGTTACCTTGAAGTATCTGAGGATTACGTGGCCCAAGTTTATGCGGCTCGAGTTAATGGCATACAAGGCCAACCTTATTTCAACACTCATGTGTTTGATAAAGAGGTGGAAGGCTCGACAGCTATAACTTGGATAGATGGTAACCTTTTAGAAGAGGCCCATCCCAATGAAGATAACGCACTACACTAAGAAACAGTACATTTCATCAAAAGCTCGGTTTAAGGCCGGGCTTTTTCGCACCCCAAGAATGTTAAACATTAGGGTGATCAGCAAGCCAGTAATTGTTTTAGATATAATATGAGTATGTTTCCGAAGAGGTGTTCATACCATGATCAAACGATTAGCTCGTTCCCCACGCCGTACCTTTAGCATGTTTTGCCTTATCTCCACTTTAAGCACTATGGGTTTTATTACAGTTAATAAAGAGGCCCTAGATTTCTTGCCGTTTGATGTGAAAGAAGTTGAGTCTTCTATACCTGATTACTTTAGAGATTTCTTATCGAGAGTTGACTCAGAAGAAGTGACGAATCAAATACTAGAGGTGGTTCAGCGAATTAACAAAAACCTTTGAGAGTTTAATAGAGACGGCACCCGCGAGGGTGCCACAATGTTAGAAGTTGTGCAGAATTCGGTTCTTGATATGTTTCTTGTTGTCATACATCGCTTTATCAGCTTTTATGAAAGTATTCTCCCAATCGTCTTCAAAACTTGCCACCCCATATGCCCAGCCAAGATTGTCATATTCTGCAAAATTAATGTGAAAGTTCCCGGCAAGTGTATCTAGTCGGTGCAAGGCGCCCTGCTCTGACAAATCAGGTGAGATGACAAGGAACTCATCTCCTCCAATGCGCGCTATAAAGTCTTTTTCTCTGAAGTGAGACTTTAGCATTTTGGCGAACGACTCAAGAACTTTATCCCCTTGGAGGTGCCCTAGTTCGTCATTCACCAACTTGAAGTTGTTAAGATCAATAACGATAGCTATACCTTTTTTAGCCTCATATCTCTTTAAAGCTTCTTTATTGTTGAGTCCAGTTAATGGGTCTGTTTGACTCATCAATTGATAAAACTCAGCTGTCTGATGGAGTTTGGTTACATCAAATCCAGTAGTGAAAATTCTTGTTTCCCCATTTACATCAGCCTTAAATTTGATGACGTTAAAATGCTTAATGCCATCTTTAGCTTTGAATTCAATTATTTTGGGTAAGCAAACCCCAGTATCTAGATACTCTAAACTGGCATCATGACAGGTGTGTAGCATGTTGGCTACGTTCGGAGGTGCTTGCAAAGCTAGTTCAGTACCGGTCTTACCCAATGGTTCTGTGACGCCATAATCGTAAAGCCAGTCCAAAAAATTTTGATTAAGGTATGTAAACCTATGATCGGAATCACGGATGCTCAAGAAGCCTGGCCAATGATTCATGAAAACCGCCATATCAGATGTGTTCATGTGAGTATCATTCAGTCGATGGTTGTACTAAAAAAGGGATGCACATTAAATATACAGCTATTGAAATTAATTTGAAATAGGCATTGTGTGATCTTCTTCGACCGAATCTTCTAAATTGACCATTTTCATTATTTATGCCCTTGTCTTACATTGACTTTTTGGGCGTTGCGTTTATCATCTTTTAAGAATTGAACTGACTATTTGTTCTTTACTGGGAACGATAGTTCTGACTTTTCTCTAAGTCAGCATAGATTAGCCTATCCTATCCGTACTTCAGGATAGGCTACTTTACCTCAATATTGCATCAAAGTTTTAGACAAACATATATCCATCTATGCTTGCCAACAGCAAAGACGGATAAAAAAAGGCATAGGTTTTTCACACGAACCTATGCCTTTTTATCATCTAAATCCTGAATTACTAGCTTGTTATCATGGAAAAATCACGAGCGCACTGGCATTTGGTACAAGCACCAAGCAATAATTCCATCTAATGAAAATACATATAGGCATGATATCAACCACAGCTTGTATCTTCCTCTAGAAGCCCCTCGTTCTTCAACGTTGCTTACTTTCAAAGGCTGGTGGTCCTCATTAAGTAGATTATGCCCGGCAACGCGAACCTAGTGATTGTTAGGTCTTTGTATCGACTTAACTTGGACACTACGACAGAGTATTTGATATGTATGTCTTTTGAACTTGCTTGTTCATTATGAGCGTTTACAAGAGCTCCTATATATTTCGTTCTATGCCGATGTAATGAAATAGAGAAAACATGAGGTTTGTAATTGTCGGTATGGATACCTAGAGATTACTCATATGAGTTGAGAGGCAACCCTAATTTTTACCGCTCTGCATGAAGTTCGTATTGGGTCCCAGCAACGCTTGAATACCCCATCTCTTCCGCAAATTGCATGTCGATGTAGCCATCAATCGAACTAAGCAGGAATCCAACATCGTATGGGTTAATTGGTAGTGAAATTTTAGCATGGTTACGCCTTTTTGTTTGTCGAGCGATAGTTTGGCTGTCAAAACCCGACTAGCTTTCCAATTTTGGCGCGTTCTAGATTATGCTGTAAGTCAGAAATATGATCATTCAATGTTACAACAGATGAAGCTTTGTGTGTTTTATGGAAGGAGAATGATTTTCAACCACAGCTGCACTGGCTCTACTTTTGTTTATCCCCAAACATCTTGGGAACGATTTGATTTAGGAACGAATACCGCTACAACATATTGCCATAGCAACCGATCAACGATTGGTACAGAAGTTCTCACGATTTGAAATATTGTAGCAAGAATAAAGCCATTTAATAGGTAGTCATTGTTCATTACCTGATAATGATCTTTGCTCCAGGCATGTAGCAATTAGGGCAGTCCGCACCTTTTTCCGCCAATGTCCAAGCGCAATTACATCTGACACAGTGCCAATCACCATTTTCACTCAATTGCTCTAGCTTTGAGCGTCTTTGGTCTTGTTGTTGATTGATTTGCTGATGCTGAATGTGTTGGATTCTTGTTTTTTCACGATGTTCTTCTTCATTTTGAATGTTCTGTCGTGCTACTTGGTCTTTAACCCGATCTTCAAGCATGGACTTGGCCTGATCATAGCTAGGATGAAAATACCACGCTTTAGCTTCCATGCTCCCATTTAGATATGCTAGTACACGACGGTCAAAGGGCTCAGATTCAACAAAATCATAATTTTCGTAGATCCACTCAAGTTCGGTTAGATTTATCTCTATAACTCCTATGCGGGTACTAAATTCACCTTGGCATCCCTGTCGCCCAGGATAGATAAAATGGATACCCAGTTGAGCCTTACCGATACTACCAACCAAATCTAGAGTAGTATCCGAGACTACAACTTGGTACTCAATTTGAGTAAGGGTAATTTCTTGTTCTTTTGCGACTTGCATACTTTTAACGACAGGGCTGTAAGAATCATCTCGGCTAACATGATCAATAACCAATGACGGAATTTTTATGTTGAGAAAGCCCTGCTCATTGGAAACTTGTTTGATCATCAGTCTTAGAGCGACCCAGAATGATAGCTGACAAGGGTCTTTGTTCACCCCTTGCTCATTTGCATCTTTATCGTGAGCGAAATGAGGGGTGGTAACGCTTCCGAAGCGTGCAACCAATCGTTGACCACAAGATGGGCAGATACAACCACACTTCAATCCACGCTCAACACCTGTTATATCGACTAAACGACCATCTTTCAGTCCAAAAGGTATTAAGGCCATCACTGTATTCCCTTGTTATATGTTCAATATTTTCAGCGCATACTGTGCAGCCAACGCTTCTACGTTCGTATTACTTGAAGCTTCTGATTGTGATCCTAACTGATAAGGGCCGCATCTGCACATTCCACAATACCAACCATTCCGATTATCACTTAGTTCCTTATACAGTTTATGGAACATCGAATCAGAGCTACATTTTGGGCATAGTGGTATTGGCTTATTACTTTGTGCCTCAGTTAGCATTAGCGAACTTGCCTTTCTTAACCCACTTTGAGGGCCAATTATACTTAGCACATTGAGGGCATAGTAATTCACCATTACCAAGTTTAGTTAACACTAACCACTTGCCTTCATAATTAGGGTCCATAGCCATTTTGATACGAATTGTTTGTTGGTCTTCCTCATAAAACCGTTCAACAGATTCATGCTCTCGAAAAGAAAGTTTTGCGTAATCGGAAAAAAGTTCGAATTGATGACCAGATTCAGGTGCATGGTATGTAACGGTCAAAACCGCCTTTAAGGGCGCTTTGACTTGCTCAAGGCAACCGGTAAGGCCAAATACCAAAAATGCGAGGCTTAGAGCCTTGAATGGCTTTATCATGGGACTTTTTCAGTGTTGGTTGGGTGAAAAATAATCATATCACAATATATTGGTAGGCTTGTAGATTCGTTATGAAGTTCGAGTAAACCCTAAAACACGCCTTAAAATGCCAATAATATTGGTTCATATCTGACTGAGTAAGCAATCGTTTACCTTGTGAATTCTATTGGGGATTTCTGCATTGGAAGAATTGATAATATATATCTGTAAATTGTTAGTAAATTATAAGTTAAGCCAATGTTTGCTTAACGAAGTCCTTGCCATTGCTTTTAACCAACATTCTATGTTTGAATGCAATCTCAATCGGTTAGCCAAACCTTATATTTAACGAACGAAATTCACTAACGTCGATAAGTGTCAATTAATTAGCACCGTCATTAATCCAACTATTATATATATCTTAAAGCACTTATATACCTAAAGGGGTTCGACTTACAATAACCGAACCTGCACCTGGCCATAGTGACCCCATTTCGTTTTCACCCTTTCATTCTTTCCCTCTTAACCCCAGTGCCACTAATAAATTCAACGCTTCCTAACGATGAATCAAACATTACCGATCTAACACTTGGGCATTAACTAGCCATAAATCAGAAAAAAAAAGAAAAAGAAGATAAAAAAGCAAGAAAATCAACCGCTTTCGCGGGTCATGCAAGGGGTTGAGTGGAGCGTTTTTATATTAGGTCACCTTTTGGGTATATAAGTGCAACTTAGCATTTTTTTATACAGTGATTATTGGGAATACCGTAAAAGCTTCTTTTGCGTGCGTTAGGGAAATATAATTTCCTTATAAACATTATTATTATTGATAAATTCCCTCTAAAACTGAGCGCACACCTGTGTTCATAAATATGTCTAAATTTGGACTCAGTTAGGTTTTTTGATTTTTTTTTTAAAAGATTCATATTCTAGATGGAAATCAGCTTAATTTTGTATATTATGTCATACATTAATCACCTTGTTACCATACTTGGTGATTTATAGAATTAGAGAGCTTGATACTCTGTTGTTACTTTTTTGTTACGTATCGAGGCATACCGAACAATTAAATGTGATGTATTTAACAGACTAGATTTCACTACGCACTCAGAGTGAAATAGATATGGCGTTCCTTATACATTTGCGCGACAGAGTGATCTTGATCAAAAAAAGTTGGCTTAAAAAATAGAGTTGTTATTAGGATGAGTAGTGTGATACAGGCCGGCCTTGCCGGATTATGGAGGCAACTCAAAAAAGAGTTGAATGACGTGTCATTGGCGACCATAGAGGACGTTAATTTCACACAGCTTCGAGACTTAAGAAATGCTTCCGCAAAGAAAAGGAACTTTCCTGGCATCGTGTCGAGCAAAATCGCGAAGGTGATACTCCGCCTCATGGATGAAATTGGGATGGATCTTTACGCCCATAATTTCTACGCTTGCCTAAATTCCCCTGAGCAGTTACTTGTACAGGCTACTCAATACTTACGTCCAAACCACCAGTTTTCCGATAACCATGAGTATAATTACGCGCAAGCCCTGTTGTTTATCGACTCTGTTGATCATATTGATTATTCTGAATCACTTTCAAATTCTCTAAAAGGTCTGCGCTATTTTTGTAAGGCGTTTGACGAATCTACTCGCGTAAGCGTTACTGAGACCATTATCTCTACTCTATCGAATTCCAACGCTCTTCCATTCTTGTTGGTACCGCCTGTAAGAAACGACATTCTCATTTGCTTCCCTTCTGAGGGCGAGTTCCGCATCTCTCAAACGTTAGATTGCGACTGCTTGTTAGACCAACTCAGTATTTGTGGTGCGGTTATTGTCGAACGTAAACAGAATCCACTTAGCGATCTTCCACAACCTGTTAATCATTATTACGTGTATAAGGATATGGAAACGAACAAAATCATTGCTGCAGATGAAGAAACCCGTTGGTGGTTTGGTAGCATCCCTGAGAAGGTACCTACCCTCCACATCCTGCAGAATTGTTAGCATTTTGTTTGTGTATAAAAAAAACGGTCTATGACCGTTTTTTTGTTTAGTACAATACGCTTGTACTTATTGCCTTTTCTACATCTTCGGCTTCGTTCAGTAGGAAGTCTGCCTTGACTGAACACCCTTCGTAATGGAGCTTATCGTAAAGTGATTTACCCATTTCTTCATCGATTTCTACCGCTGTGTTATGATTTCGAACAAAGTTCAGAAATAGAGATGGCGGGAAAATAACACATTCATAAAGCGTCTTGATGTTTGCCGCATTTAATAGCGCTTTTTCTTCATCACTTAGTGAAGCTAAATCAGCAACTTTAATCTTGCGTGCATTTTGTACTGCTTTGATCATGTTTGGGTTGGTTTGAGATATTCGTTTTTCGAACTCGGCTTTTAGTTGTTTATCAAGTTCTACTGGGTAATCACCCGCATGATCAACACCTTCAGGGTTCACAGGGCACAACCAATCCGATACGTGCACTTTGTAGAGAACGCCACTTGAAATCTCAACCTGCAATTGAAAATCTGTGTCGATGAAGCCCGAGTACATAGAACCGTCGTCAATAGAAGCAATACGCGATACGTCGTCAGTTTCGATAATGCGATACTTCTGCAATCCGAGTTTGCCTTTTACCCACTTACTTAAAGGAATATAACCAACAGTTTCGTTCTTGAGTTTTGCTAACTGAGTGGTCTTTTCATTAAGTATGTCTCTGTTCGCTTTGCGTTCAGTTTCTAGGGCTGACTTTTTGGTGTTTGCCAAATCAAGCTTTTTATTTAGATCCACAATTGTTGCTTGCATTAGACCGGGATTTTTATCGCGAAGTGCCTTTAGTTCTTTAGCATCACGCGTTGATTGGTTCTCTGTTTCAAGTAACTTTTGTTCAGAATTGGCAAGGTCAGTTTTAAGCTTTTGAACTTGTTCATTTGCCTCGCTTAGCTCAATAGCAGTACGATTGTTGTCTTGCACTTTCTTAGTTAAAGCAACTTTCAAGTCATTTACTTTTGTTGAGAACTCAATATTTCTAATTTCTAGCTTTGATAGAGCTGTATCGTGCTCATTTGCTTGTTCCTGGAATAAAGCGTGTAGTTCCTTACACAAACTCTCAACCTTAGTCTGAGTAAATTTAGCAGCATCACTATTGCCAGCAGCAATGAATTGATGATAGACGCTAAAGTTAGCTTCAATTTCTTGGAATCGTTTCGTTATCTGATTTGATGTAGTCATGTATTATCGCTAATTGGTTTGTACTTCGAAAGTTATTCTACCCCAAAAAACTCAATCGTTTGGTAGAGTGCAGCGGTGATCAGCTTTGTCTGGGTGCATTCATGTTATTATACTTAAAAGTGTGTGTGTCACACACCAAAACCGCACGTTAATTGGACTAATTTTTATGAACACCTCTAAAACTACATCCGTTCGTTTCAGCCTGCCCTTCCTAGAATTTATCAAAAGTTTTTCTGCGAAGAAGTCCAGTACAACTCTAATTCGCAACTTAGTTGAATCAATCTCTAGTAATGAGCTAGCGCTGCGTACTGACCTAAGTAATGCCTTACAGGAGTCTACTCAAGCAAAACTAAATAGATTGGAGATTCTTTCGAGAAAAGAGCTCGGCAGCATCGATCTTAACGACGTTGCTTTTGTCCTTATTTGCTGTCACAGGGCCTATTTAAGAGCAAAGGGTGTGACTCTTATTAAGTCTACCTATATCAAGTCGATTGTATCTATCGTGCGTGAGTTAATTCCTATGTTCAAAGTTAATGGCAATATCGATGTCAACCAGATCTATATCGACCTAGGTTTTGAGCAAGGTAAGGGTATAGATGAGCAATTTGACGCTCTACAAATGTTACCTTATTACAGCACTGAACTAGGGGAAATGCAGTTCTTATGTCATGTTACAGATCATATTCATTTAATTTCTTCTACCAATAATGTTTCCAAAGAGCTTACTGATCGTCTAAAATCAGTTATCCCAGTCGCCGTTCTCGGCATTATTTCTGATGCAAATATTTCTGATCGCTTATCTGCTGTAGGCTCTAAACTTTTTGCTCCGAATGCCCGAGTTACGCTCGACATGCACGAATACATTAACAACCCTGATAATTCGCTTTACGTTTTACCTGATGGTCGTGAGTTAAAATTTACCATAGGTCACACCGGTATGATTCAAGCGGTTTTGAGGAGTAGCGACTCTCGTTTTGAAATGACTTTCACAACTATATCGACGATTGAACTAATCGACTTCGCTATAGCAAATGACAATGCCAAGTCAGGTTTAAATACGATGCGGGGTCGCGACTTATCATTGTCAGCGCAAGCTGATACGTTGACGATGAAAGTGTGTAATGTATCGATTTTAATACCTCTTGAGATTGCCTTACATATGTTTGCTTTCATCAAGAACTTAAGTAATCACGTAAATTTTTATGAGTACATTACTTATTCCAAACGTACTCTCGGAGATCTCTGAAATGGAACATGAGCAGGCCCAGAAGCTTTTAAGTGATTTACACATAAAGTTTCCGTTTCTAGCGTCAAAGGTAGTCCCTTTAGCACATGGTTGTGGCGATAACATACGAAATGCTTTGGTCAAACTAGGCCACGACCGTAAATTGGTCGATCAATTCACAAATGACTATTTTTTTAGGACTGAGTATCGCGTATCTATCATTAACGCAATAGATGACCCAGAAAGACGTCGTTTCAATCTTGATGGTTCAGTTTCAGATTCAAAAGTTTCAGAACGTGACCTGTATGCTTTAGCGTTCGTTCGAAAAGTCTACCTAGATACTAATATTTCACCTGCAGCTAAAGCGTACTGTCGTAAAGAACAGGGTAAGGCTCTTGATAAAAAACAAAAGCTAAAGTCTCATACTCGAGAGCTTTGTCAGCTCGGTTTTTCTCATGTTTTCATTCTTTCAAAGCTAGGGAAGAAAGTGGATTCATATCTAGTATCTTGTGATCTCTCTTCTTTTAAAGATACCGACGTTGAGAGTGCTCGCAAACTTGGTACACAGTCTAGTCAATACTCAAAGAAAAAGATTCGAGTAATTCAAGATAAGCTTATGAGCCAAGGCGTGCCTGTTCAGCTGATAAATCTTGCATCAGGAGAATATCACGACTACATCTATTCACGGTTGTTTACTCACCCAAAACAAAGACAACAAAAGAAATCGAAAAAGAGCAAATCTTCGAGTGATCGCCGCACACGAAATGGTGGAGTTAGCAATACAGGCAACAGAAAACGAGCAAGCGAGGTAGCATGAAGATTAAAAAGAGTAACTTGATAGCCGGGTTCGGCATTGCGGCCTGTGCTGCAGTTGTATTTTCAGTAATCAACACTAGTGATGAGGCGATTACTGACCCAGGTCCCGTAGATTCCGTCTACGTTAAATCAGATTCAGAATCATCAACGGTTGCCGCCTTTTCTAACCTTAAGCACCAGTTTGTTTACGATAAGGCTGCATTCAGCACTTTTTCTGAATTTGTTATCTATGGTCTATCAGAGCAGGATATTGAGGTTGCTAACGCCCTTTATAATGATTACAAACATCTTAACAACCTGAAACTAGCAACTGAATTCAAAATCCCCTCCGACTCAATTGTAGGTTCGGAGCTACGAGAAGAACACAAATCGTTTGTTAGCGCATACAACAAAGAGTACACCAAGGCAAAAGAGGTCCTAACTGTCCAGATGGCAGACTCCCAGAAGAAAGTGGATACTATGCAGGTTGAACGTGGAGAGTTAATTGAAAATCAGTATGAGCATTTGAATTACACCGGTGTTATCAAAGACCAGATAGACTCTAGAGTGATGGATGACCAAGCCACTGACGCTGAAATTAATGCGTTGCGCAGTGAGTTAGCAAGCGCTACTGCAAAGGCTGATTTAGAGGTTGGTGATATTGAAGAAATCAACAACAAGCTACTGTTCATTGAATCAGAACTCCAAGTTATGTCATCTGATTTAAAGAACTGGGAGAATGACTCAGAAGGTATGATTGACTCCCTAGCCTTTATGAATGTGCTTGAGCAATTTAAAGCTATTTCATCTGTATCTTTTGACGCCTTCAATGAATCGTTTATGAAGTTACTATCGAATGCACCTCGTACAGACCTCAGCGACGATGTAGCTAACGTATTATCGCCTACAACTTCATTATTCTTTATTGCTTACAAAGACAAAGATGGCGCTCAGTTTTATCAGCTGGTAGATGCTAAAGGGTTGAATTTTGATGAGTCGGTGACGGTACATCTGGATTTTTCTCAATCTATCAAAGTTGAAAGCTCTAAACACATGGGCATTCGCGCTCTAGCATCTTTATAGAGTGGATGTAAAAGCGGCTTACCATCCTGACTAGATTAGCAAGCCGTTTCTAGAATGCCGCACATAAATAATCATGTGGGAACGAAATATTCCTATGGCATTGTTCTTTTCAAATTGTTGTAAAGGTAGGTATTTCTATAAGTCACTTTTGCGTGATTTAGCAACTATACCTCTAGCAATATAACTATACAAGGTATGTACCAATGTATAAGTTTTTACTTCTATCTACTTTAATCATCATACCTGCCCAAGCAGCGAATACTGAACCACCTAGTTTACCGAGCCCAAAACAACTCAAATCAATGTTCAATGCAAAAGAAGATCTTGGTTGCCTTCCGCTCATAGAAGAAGGAAATACTTATCATAAATGCTTAGAGAGTAGCCGTATTGCCTTAAACAGCAATTCATACAACCTAGATTACGAAACCTTTACTCTAGGTCAGCTCAAGTTACTGGCAACGCGTTCTCCAATCAATTCAAAACGAATGCAAAATGCTAAATACGTTCTTCGTTCTATCGGGCATCCGATTAATTAACTTTTGTTGGGAATGGCGTTAGCGTCATTTATTCCCATCATTAGATCGGATATCATAACGTTTGTTCACCCCATGAACGACCTTCCAGATTAAGAGACAATATGATTTACGATACTCTAACCGAGCTAGCAGCTATTTACGGCCGAGTCAGCTTCGTACAAGCGCATAACGGCGATTATGAGCTTGAAATTAATGGCAAACTTGCGATTATTCTGAACGATAAAGTTCTTATGACTGTTTGCCACAGTGGTTGTTCTGATGTGTATAGAACGAAAGGGCTTTACTTCCACAAGCATGAGTTGAAATCTGACCGTGACTATTTGCTTGGTTTGGTAAATCGAGCATACAAGCAGAGCCGTTTAGATGGAGTTTCACATGCAGCCTAACATATCCGTTGCTTCGTTGGATTTTCACTACTTAACCTGTCCTTCAAGAAAACTCAGACGTCAAATCCGAAACTGTTTCGGCATATTAGGGATTTCGTACATTGCGATTTATGGCTTTAACAACTTCCATCGTTCTGACTATGTTGAGCCAAATGTAGATTCTTCTACGAGTTCTGCAGATAAAAGCCAAGGTGTTAAGGTTACTACTGATACCATTCAGTTTACTGACCTTGTTGTACCAGATTCAACACTGGAGAAATCACAACAACTTGTCTCTAAGATGAAGAATGACTTAATCAGCAAAAATGCTGAAATACAACGCCTTAAAGCTGCTTTAGAGGCATCTCAGGGCAAAAATGAAGAATTACAACAACTCAACGAAACACAACGTCATTTGAATGATGAGCTTATTCAGAGGGTGGCTGAGTTTAAATCTGGCGCGGTATACCTAAATGACAAATATGGGGATTTTGCTTATGCGTTTAATCTCGAAGGTGCTGAGGTTGTACCGTTATTACGCGGAATTAATGGAGGCAAATTACAACTAGCAGCTCTTCATTCTATGTCACAGCACATCCCGTTTGGTACCGTATTTGATAGACCATATAGGATTTCTTCACGGTTCGGGGCTCGTAATATTAAAAACCATCCAGGTGCTTCAAAAAACCATAAAGGCATTGATTTTCCTGTCATGACGGGGACCGCCCTTTACGCCCCTGCTGATGGTTATGCAGAGGTTGTTCGGCCCTCGAAGAGCAAAAAAGGTAGTGGTAATTTCATTCGACTAGAACACGGTTTTGGTTTCGAGAGTTCGTATTCTCACTTGTCAAAATTCACCGTTAAGTCAGGTGAGTTCGTTCAAAAAGGCGATCTGATAGGTTATTCGGGTAACACAGGCTATACCACTGGCCCACACCTTCATTATGAGATTAAGTATCGCGGCCGACACATAGATCCTGCCCCTTTGTTTAGTTACGAACCTGGCACTGATATTTCCATTTTACGTGATACTTCATCTGTGGATTGGGATGGTTTACTATCCATCTACAGTGACAACGCTTTGATGTCAGCAGTCATTTTAAGACCATAAAAAAACCTCGCACTATTGTGCGAGGCTTTTCCTTTATTCGCTTCCACATGTGATTTCTCGCAACGATTTTTTGTAGGCTTTATATACCGCATAAAGCCGCCATCTTTTCGTTGTTGCGCAAAATACTGATCCAAGCAAGCTGATTGCGGCAAAATCCAATAAGCCGGCCTTCCAGTAACAAAAAGCTATGATCGATAAACGAGGAAGCTAAACACAGTCCAAATCATGAAATCATTGAATACTTGTTTTAGATAGTTTTCTTTAACTTCAGCTCTAAGACTAGCTAATGTAGTCTTCATATGTTTACCCCAGATGACATTTCTTACGGTTTTCCGGAAGACTTGATGTTGGTAGTTGTCGCAAAGACCCAAGATTTAAGTTAAAACCTATGGTGCTCTCTATTTGCCCAATCGAAGTCATGTATTTAATTGCCTCTGATTCTACCATTTCATCTGTATTTGGGAACATCCAAGCATAATATCCACCCTGCCCTGTTACGATAATTTTCCAAAAAAGATCCGGGGTCTTCACGCTATGGCCACGAAGGAAGTAATCATTAGTGTCATCGTTAAATGCAACGCCACCAGCAACTAAGATGTCTGACTGTTCTCTCAAACATTCTTGATACTCTTCTGTAACTAACCAAGCACCTCGATTAAATTCTGAAGCCTGGGGTACGATATTGGTCATGTAAAATGACTCTTCCATTGTGTGTCGTGAATTATCCATCGCATTGGCCCCAACTAAATGGCCGCGATGATAAATCGTTCCTTTCTTACTACCGTATCCTTTGGTTCTTGTTTGTTGGCAATATCGCGGCACTTTTGGGTCAAAATCAAAGTTGTCCGAACGTGGTTCACTCCAGACATCTTTACCTAGCCTAAACTGAAACATTAGTGGCGCACGAGCAACGCAGTCCATAACCAACGTATAACCATCATGTTTAACTGTAATGTATCGCTCTGGGACCTGTTCTGCATTCACTGAGCCACCAGCACACAATGCTGCTGCAAGAATGCAAGCAGTTGAAATTTTTTTCATACCAAATCCTTAATGTATGATGTCTATCTGTAACAGATCCCCACTCATAACGTTGGTCTGTTGTAGTTTGCTATTTAAAGAAATCAACTCATCATAGTCTAGCCCTAACATTTGCGGAATCTCTACCTTAAGAAACAAACCGCTACGGAATAGTTTTTCTACTTCAATTACGTGCCTTTTGAAGTGGTTAAGACCTTCAGCCTTTAAAAATTCTTCAAGGTCATTATTGTTTGCAATGCACTCTACTAACTTAACCAGTTTCTTATTATCTTGTTCTTTGTTTTTAATCATTTTACAACCATGATGAAAATGTTTGACGGAGAAGTGTTTTTCGAGCGTACTGTTTAGGCCAAGTTGATTTTACATTACCTCTTGAACAGTTCGCTACCTTCTCCATAGTTTCGATATTGACAAATAAAATTTCGTACTCGGCGCCACGTGTGACTACAACGAATCCACCTAATAATGCACCACGATTATCGAAATCTTGTACCATTACGTGTGGGATCTTTGTGTCTTCTTCGAAAACGATACGGTCATTTGAGTAGATTAAATCCGCTTCTAGTTTTGTTACTCTCTCTTGAGAGGTATTCGTGATCCCAGAGAATGCTATTTCTCTCATTCCTTGGTACATCAAGTCAATTTCAGCCGTGTGCACCTTGTCCTTGAGAATCGTTATGTATGTGTACTCTTTTGACTTTGAAAGTGACACGTCATACTTAGAGGACGCCATTAACGCTTTTGCGATACTGAATGGCTTACATTTTTGAAGGTCTGGTGTGCTTGCTAAAAGCATCAACATATTTTCGCCCTCTTCACGAGCCTTCTCTTCGCTAGTAAAGAAAGTCATGGCATAAGCTACGACTTTAGATAGTTTGGTTAAAGAGTCTCCTTGGTCACTACACAAATTTAGAAATGGTTGTAGCATTTGCTTTGTGTTGTCGATTCTTGTTAAAGGTTCTTTCTCCATACTAACCGGCGACATCTCTTGTGAATACCAGTCTTTTTCCGCCTGATTGATGGCCGACTTCATTAGCATCTTTGCAGGCCACATTTGGTGAATTTCCGTTGTTTCAGCCATATTCTTTAGCTGATCTAATTCGGTCTTATTCACGAAATTAACGATCACCTCACCACATGGCCGAGTGGTCACACAGTAAGCACCTTGTACTGCACCTCGGTCATTTAAAGCCGCTAATTGTGGATACCGGTGGTCAGGTGCCATGTTTTTGCCATTGTAAGTAAAATCATCTTTCTCACAGACTAGAGCTGGCTGGACAGTTTTAACTAAACCATTTAGCTTTGCCAAATAAACCTTACCTTTGTAGTTTAGGTCTATGTTCAAGTTGTACTTACCTGTTCGACGGTCAAAACGTACTTTAAAATAAGCAGTAGTTAGGAATGGGTCGAAGCTGCCTTGGATATTTGCTAATGAATACAATCCCTGGCGCACTGAGTTCAAATCTGCATTTAGGGGAGCATATGGATCATTGAGCCCCCCATCGGCACGATAGCTGTCTGCAGTAGCACCACACATAAAGAAGAAAAGTTCACGTAGCCCTTCGTTATGGTCATCCCAATAGCGAGCACAATCGAGTACCGTTTTGATATAAACATCACTAGCTGGGAAGAAAGCTTTCCAGATTTCTAGCTCGTTTGTTATTTTATCATGTGTAGCCTGAACACTCATAAGAACCTCGTGCTTTGAATCTGCTTGTGCTATGCATTACCTTTTAATTCGATTTAATAATACACATCTCAAAGCCAAGACCTATCGTTCTCACTGACGATCAGTATTCACAGTTATAAGTACACCTTAAGTCTCTGTTTTGTTGTTATAAAATATTTCTCATGATGTGTTTACTTTTCAATGTGACCTATTGAGTTTGTTCTTCTTTTGAGCACCATGATATCGCCCTTTAGAAAAGGGTGACTTTTGTTATAATTGTATTTGAGAATTGTTTTTTACTTAGATAGATCTATTGAAGACTTTCCCTTCGTTAAACTTATAAATCTCGGTAAGATGTGGTACTTTTACCACTCAATGCTAAAGCTACTTACTCATGTATAAAACTATTAAGGTTTTTCACTTTGAGTGAAACATTCACATTTTAAGTGTTCTCGTATACCTGATGTAAGAATCTAAGCAGTTCCTAACTTATAGCAGAATTTACTTTCATTCCTCTTGCTCGGAAATACTCCTAAAGTGTATTTCATTGTTTAGTCGAAAACAGCTTGATACGACGACAAGGACTGTTCACCATAGCGAAATCGTTCTCTACTAATTTGGAGGTTTCAGAGGGCCTTACAAGCTATCAATTGAACATCTATTATCATTAATTCATGATTTAAGGGCATAATATTGAACCAACGATTCACTTCTCTAATCACCGATTCTGGCAATGTTTTTGTTATGTGTTGTTTTGACGCTCAAATGGAGCATATCAAGGTCTCTGCTGGTAAATCAGAGTCGTTCGTTTTGGAACGCTATAAATGGCATATCGTCGGTGAGCTTTCTTTCACTCAGACGATTGTTGTGAATAGGTTAGATTTAAATTCTCCTATTCAGAGCAAGCTCATTAAGCTGCACATAGAGAAAGTTTTGAGAGATGCTTTTTGCTCTGTCGTCCCATCATTTAACTGTTCTGTATTGAAGTCACTAGCTGAGGGCATCTTAGAAGATGCTTGCTTTTCGAAGAGTGATAATGTGTACGAACACAGTATTGGGAATGCTGAGGTGGTCTATAGCTAATTGAGTAATTTACAACTAGCTATTTACTTTTGCGAATCGTTTAATCTCTGAAGACATTCACTATTGATCCCAACATGATCTGCCAACCAGTGTAATAATATTCAACGATACCTTTTACTAAATCGTTTATCGTGCATCTATACCAAATGCATAGCGCAACTGTTGAAAACACTATTGTACATAAACTTGCAACTAAAGTTCCCCCCTGACTGAAAGGCAGCGAAATTAGGTATAGTGTGCTAAACAGAGCAAACATAACTCGTGTTTTGGCAAATTGATAGGAATGTTTTTTTATCACTGATCTTCCTTATATGACTCTCTTATTTCTACTTGTTCAATGATTTTATCACTTAAACGTTAGTTGTATCTAAACTTTTACGATTACACCGCCAAACATGTGCTTGTTTAATGAACAGCAATAGTCAATATCACTTAACACATTAGCAACATCAAACATCTAATCTTGAAGTTTTTTAGAATACAATTACTTATTGAGAATTTATTATAAAGTTCGAAATTTACGTTTTTCGTAATTTTACCGTTTATTTGATCGAGCAATGTGTTTAAATTTTCCTTCCAAGTCACAAATTATTATGTGCGACATCACATATAGAGTCTTTAGACTAGAAAACCTGTATCATTGATTTCTATATTTATTGTGTCTACAAATGTTGATTCAAAGAGGTTGTTTTGAGTATGTTACTAAGTGAGGTTTTGGAGGATGGCTTGCGCAATCCCCTTGCCTTTAACTTTATGAGTGAAAAACGTCAACTGCCAGCAAGTTTACTTCGTAAAGTTAACCGGGTTACACCTGTAACGGTCGAAACAACTCGAGTAATGTTTGGATCAGAGTTTATCGAAATTGCATTCATCACATCTGGAATGGCAGAAGTAGATAGTTTGTTGTTCGATGCAAAATCAAGAAAACATGTTTCGCGGAAGCACCGGTAATAGACAATAAAGAGGTGGATTGGTGAACTACTGCACTATCAAGTCCCAAGCGTCTCAGGACTCCAATTTGAGGTAGCGCGAGGTAGCGACCTAAGTCGTTCTCTCTTATTGATATAGTTTTATTAATGGCGCCTTATGATTAGGTTCTTACAACCTCTTCTCCTTTGTATTGCCTAAAGAACCTTAATCTAGGCTCATTCCTATTTGTAACCCAAAATGCAAAAGCTGCCAAAACTACATGGATGAGTATAGAAACTACTGCTTCGCTGAGCATTTTCATATTTTCAAAGTTATAGTTGTAATGCTCATAACCCAGGACAGATGCACCAATGGCATATTTTAAACCTACACATACCAGTATTACTGGCATAGAAAACAACAGAATCTTAAGTGAACGTATGCCACTGTTTGCTATCGGTAGAAAAATTATCAACATGTAAACTAGGCCATCGCCTAAAACAGCTCGCGCAAGTTCTAAGTCAATCGTTAAGTTGTGCAACCCAATGATTGAAGCCCAATATAGTAAATGGAATGTCGTCATGTACATTAAGTACGGCGGTAGGAATTTTTTTAAAGTCATGCTTGCATCACCTTGTTGTAAACGTACTGAAAACATAATGCACCGCCACTAGTAAAGGCATAACACTGGCAATTCATTTGTTTATGAACCATCTTAATCACCTCAATGAGTATTGGATTTTAGTATCTTTGTAAGAGCGTTTAACCTTACAGCTACTCCACCAGCGACAAATAAAGGTAGAGAAACAAACATCAATGATAAGAATAATGCCGCATACCAAACTGCAGCTATACTATAAGTAATCATCTGGTTCCCTTCATCGTTATGAACTCTTCAGCACTAACGATAGATCCTCTCCAATCTGACGCACATACAGCATAATTATCGAGTTCAGGGTAATCTGAATCAACAACATGACCGACCCCTATGTACGGTAATAAGTCGTTATTGATTGGTTTATGTTCACTTATTACTGCAGCTATTTCTTCTTTGCTAACTTGCCACCAGACAACTTCACCATCATACGATTGTGTAGCACTCAAAGCGCTCTCAGGCCACTTGCCATAATAATCGACTAAGAGCTCGGTTAGGCTTGAATCCACTACTGGTGCCTCTACAGGCTTATCTAGGTTTATTTCAATATGTTCTGTCATTGGAGCCCCATCATGTAATCACGTAATTTATCGGCGTATAACTCTAATCGTCCAGGTATGTAGGCTTTTACTTCGACGAGCTGTTTTGAATAGAACTTCTCTTTCATTTCAGGAATTAATCGATTCTTGCGTTCTACGTAGTCTTCATTGTCGGTACCCATAACCTCTATGATTTCTCGGTATGCTTGTTTTCCGTTTACCTTATGAGTCAAGATGAAGTCAGGTAGAACTTGCTCCCCGTCTTTGCTTGGTTTTGGTATCAGGGGTTTTTGGAGGCTCCAGTAGTCATTCTTACTTCGGTCAGAGTATTCGTTGATATTGTAAATAAGCGCCAATGCCATGTTTCGCTCATGGTTTGAATCTATCAGCATAGGCACTTCTCTTGAAACGATAGGCTTTACACAAGCGGTGTGCCTAAACAGATCACCGTCATCCTCAACAACTGACGATAAAACTAAATAGGGGCCAGAAGTTCCTTTTCTACCCGGTCGGATGATCCTTTCATAGAAAGCTGGCTCACCATCAAATAGGAGTTCGCTGAAGTTTTCTTCTATTGTGTCTACCATCTCAATTAGGAAAACATGCCTCCGACCAGCGCCTTTCCACTGTTTAGAATGCAGGGAATTTTGAGCGTATTGCTCACCTTGCTTTCCGTAATAAATGAAATGATCGAGGGTGCTAGCACCGAACTTAATATTGGCCGCTGATTCTCTCAGGCGTGCAAAAGTTCTAAGCTCACCTTTCTTCTTGTTGAATGGAAGCTTCTGGAATGGTTTTGTATAGGTGTGCATGAAAGCTTCTGAGCACAATTGGTTCATCAATCTGAGGAGCTTAGGCTGCGGCTTCTGTTTGGATAAATCGGAGGTGTTGCGTATTACGTTCTGTTCAGAAGAATCGGTCGATCTGATATCAGCGTGATAGCAAAAAGTCAGTATTTCCTTGAACTCTGCGTCTCCACCAAACTCTCTATCAGATATCTCACCACTTATGTCCGTGTAGAACTTGCACTGCTTGTTGTGACGACCTTCCACTGGATGATTTACGATTGTGTAGCGTCCCGACTGTAAATAACGCACAAACATACGGGCCCCACTACAGCCGCATCTTATATCATGATTTGCCTCATAGATGGCTTGTAGCTTCTTTTGAGTAGCGGTGTGGTTACGTTTCTCAGGAACTGCCCACCAAACATTAGGCATTTCACGTAATGGTTTTGTACTTAAGTCTGCTCCTTTGGCGTGCAGAGTCCAGCTCGGAGTCATCACAAGTCCTTTTTAAGATGTATATGTCAAAGAAGGGGTAGGTGAACAATTTTACATCAAATTCAAGTCAAAGACTTCTATCTTGCTCATGTTCATTCATTTTGTTCAGACTCTTGTCGAAAATAGGGATAAAAAAAAGGCCAGCAAAATTGCTAGCCTAGTTAACGGTGCTGAGTTTATTTAGCCCAGGTTCCTTTTATCGGAAGAATCGGCTTGTAAAGAGCCTTAAGTTCTTCATAAGTGTTTTCGTCAACATCGAATGTAGGAAGTTCATCTAGTGTCGCAAAGTCCCATCGTTCTGAGATGTGGCGGTTAAACGTTTCGAGTTGATAGTCATTTAACTCTGCTTTCATGCTTAGGAATTCAGCATCTTGTGGTAAAACATTGTCATCGCCCCAGTCTGGTGCAATGTAGCATTTCGCATGAAGACCAATCTTCAAACCTACTGAAAGAAACTCAACAAAGCGATTGTAGTCATCTTTGTATTCATCGGCTTCATCCGTCTCGTACTCGTAGCGATAGATGACTGTGCCTGATTCATAATTCATCTCATGGTAAAGACCATGTGTGTCAGCTAAGTGCTTAACTGAGGTCATTAGAATATCTGTCGCGTTCTTTAGTAAGTCAAAGTTACTTTCTTCCGATGTTGCATTGGTGCTCTTAGCCACTTCTGAAGTCATTTGTACCACTGATAGATACAAGGCAAATTGCGTCGGTGCAGGTGATGTAAAAACGGCTTTATCCATGTAAACGGCCTTTCTTTCTGAATTGAACTGAATGTAGGTTTAAGCAACTAGTTAGATTGCCTGCTCCTTTTTTGCTGATGAATGGTTATCAATGGGTTAGAGTCGTACCTCGCAATATAAGGCAACATCCCTTGACCAAGGCCTAAATGTCGTTCTCATTATCTTATCGGTTCCCAAAACATCGGCTTAAGCTAATTGTAAGCCGATGCATAAAAGGATACTACTTAATTTCGATATTGAGTCTCTTCATATTAACCAAGAACCTTATAGACTTCATTTCAACCATTAACGATCAGGAAGGCAGATTATCAACATACTGACGTTATTCTGTGTATCTGTACCTCTTATAGCAGTCCAGACAAAGGCGAGCTTTTTAATGAACAGATCTTGCATTCCGGTATAGGATTGCCCATGTCTTTAGTGTTTCGATTGGGTAGTTCTTGGCTTTCTGTATCATTTCGTCCGCCGTACCAGCAAGACCAATTACAGAATTCCCTAGATTGATCAACTTTGCTTCTATACCGCCATCGGCTATTGCTTTTGTAACAAATTCTTGGTCTTTGCACTGACCTGTAGAAATCACATTGCCTTGGAATTCATTACAAACTAGGGAAATCAGTTCTGAATTTTCTTCTGGTATGATGAAAGTGTATTCTTCACCATCGGTGTATATCGATTTATTATGCATCCCAGATATATAGCTCAACGCATTTTCGTAATTACTTTCTGGTACTTGTACGAACGATGATGGATACACAGCAAACGACTTCTCATATTGAATTGTCTTTCCATTGCCAAGGTTTCTTGAAAGTTTAATTGTATTATTCATTTTTATGTTATCTATGCAGCAAGACCTGGCATCTTTGGAGCCCGGCTATCAATAAAAGTTCCAATTTCTAAGAAGATTCCCTTTCGGGCTACTTCTTTGAGTACATGGTGTGATGCTCCTTCCATAGAACGATTGATGATTAAGTTCCCTCCATCGTCAAATTGACTATGAACATAAATAGTCGATATAGCAAGCTTCCTATTCAATCTAAGTATATTTGAAAAGGCTGTGTTGCATTTATTTTTCTCGGATGTC
Organism: Vibrio sp. 10N.239.312.D08; assembly: GCF_041466145.1. Taxonomy (NCBI): domain Bacteria; kingdom Pseudomonadati; phylum Pseudomonadota; class Gammaproteobacteria; order Vibrionales; family Vibrionaceae; genus Vibrio; species Vibrio sp. 10N.239.312.D08. The sequence continues at coordinate 315,831 of NZ_JBFSSD010000001.1, forward strand.
TCTATCAGTAGCACAATAGGTTTTAGAGTATTGTGCATTTCATTCATCTGACTTTGACAAGCAAGAATCTGTAGACCCATTGTTACTAAGAACTCTGTATTTGACCCCATAAAGTCGTTCGTTGAGATTGTTGTGTTTTTCAACGAGTAAATTGATGGCTTAGATTCATCAAATACCAATTCTATCTCTGGAAAGCAGCTTCTTAAATGCTTAGATAGTACATTTTGGTGTTCGTCCGTACTTTCGCTCATTGCATTAATGAGTTCCTTTGTCGTATGGATCTTTTGGTTACGAATGTACTTCTCTGTAATGGCCACCGGATTAAATTGACGCAAATGTGATTTGAGTACGTCTAATGCAACACCTTTGCACTCATGCAAGGCTATTTCAATTAACGCGTCCACATAGGAATTTATAAAACCATACTCATTAAAGTCGCTCCCCTTCCATTTAGTGATCAAAGGTAAGGGGTCCATATTGAATAGGCATTTACCATTGGCGGTAACCTGTAGTGCTTTCTCTTCAAGGTGTTCGTAGTTCTGCACCGGGACAAATACAAGGCTTCTAATGCTGAAATCTACAGTATTTTGATGTATGAACTGTTCGAGCATGCCGCGTAATTTGCCACCAGCGTTCTTCGATGGCATCGCGCTAACATTGAAATTGCTGTCGGAATGGAATGGTGACCATTCTACATTCTCATTGTATCGTGCTTTAAAACAAATCGGCTTCATATCCTCAAAGGCTTTGGGCAATGTATCTTCAACGTATGGATACAATGGTACAAACCAATTTTCAGCCAAGGCTGAATACTTTGTCTCAGATGAATGTTTGTATGCTCTCACCTCGCTATTGAAGTCATCAATACGCCCTTTTACATACGAGGTAAATTTCTTAAAATGACACTTAAGCCCTGATTTATCTGGAGTTTGTTCCACCAGCTCATTTAAAGCAGCAGACTCTCTTAACAGTTCCAGATTGGATGCGAGAATATCCTCATCATGATTGTGTATAGTGACATTTATTTCAACATCATATATGTCATCTAACTCTAAATAGTACGAACAACATAGGTTTCGAAGAACTTTATTTTTCTTTCTTGCATGGTGAGTTTTAGGTTTCAATGTCACCCCGAAAGTAACAATCTCAGCATCTATGCTGTCAGTAAGTTTGAAGTTAATACGCTCATTAAATTTTTCAAAGCTCACTCCAGTAAAAGTCACCTTCTGTGAGAACAACTCACTGTCATTTAAATGATTTACTACATCAGACTTTTTATGACAGGGTTCTGCTTGTTGCCAATGCGTTAGACCCCTCAATATCGGGTTTTCCATTTCACTCTTATAGAAGCATGACGTTTCATAGTTACCATTACTGGCTTTTACGCGTACTTGTGAAAAATTATGTAATGGTCCATTTACTAGATCATCTACTTTTGGCCGGCATGACAGGTATGACAAAGTTTCGGCAACGAAACCTGAAAACCTTGATGGCTCAATCAAGTTCAACACGAACTCATATCCTCGGAGTTATAACGTAGCAAAATTTTGTAGTTCAGCGCGTTGGAGGTACATGTTGTACCTAAAAGCTGATAAGAAGAAACCGAATTATATATGATAAGCCGTTCTTAATAAATTATATGGAGAAGAAAATTTGCTTTTTTTGTGAGTATTTAGGCCATTACTGTTCACATCACGAACGACGTTCATACTATGAACACCCCAAATATGAAGTGATCATTGCAGGGTTGAGATTAGTTTTTCGCTCTTGAATTTGTTCGCATCAAATGAACCTTAAACTTCCAACAATCCTTTGGAAGAAGATTGAAATAGGCAAGATTCCCTTCCTCTCTGGCCTTAAAAGCTTCTGGCTCAGTCAGCGAGATTGCAACAAAAAAAGCATTGGAGAGGTTTTGCTTACTTTGGTGTAACTCATTACTTAAACACCCCTTCTAGAACCAATTTCTATAAAACTAGAACTTGGTTAGTTAGTTTGATTCCGACTTTGTTCGATTATATGTTCTATCTACCCCTTGGTAACGAATAGCGAATACATCACCAAGTTTAGTTGAACTCAGGATTCGTCTGCGAAGAGTTGTATCTGAAAACGTCCTCAACTTAATGTACCTTTTGAGCTTTAGCAATGAGCATTTTTAAAGCTCGTTTTTCGACTTTTTTACGCTGTGCATAAGAAAGAGTCTTCAAAGGTTCTTCATCAAACATTTCAGAAAATTCAGCTAACGTGTCTTCAATTCGCGATGGATTGACTGGCTTGGTTACTCCATTTTCCGTTTGAAGCTCCCAGATCCAAGTTTGATGCCCCGCCTCACTCCGTTTGCATGTGATAAACATAACGCATTGCTGGGCGTCATACTTGGAGGTCCCGGTCTGCACCTGACTGATGAAAGAGTATTGCTTGGCACGCATTTTTTTCAAGACTTGGCGAATAGTAATAATACAGTCATCTCTTTCTGCTGTAGTGTTAAAACCTAACCCAAAGGCTCGGACTTCACCATCATCCCCCTCTACAAATACAGTGGTCATTACGCTACCACCTAATTGCAGCCGGGTTTCTATATATTCTTTTTGTTGAGATTCACTTGTAAAATCTAGAGCCACGATATTCTCCGTTATTAAGTTTTTTAAATCTGTCCTGAGCGACTTCTATTGGTTGAGGGACCTCCGATTAATGCAACTTGGCGGGAGGCGGAAACAGTAACTCACCACCCAAATCGGGACAGCTGTCATCAAAGATGCTAACGATGCTCTGCGTTACACACATGAAAAAGCTTATTTGCGGGATTTTTGTCATGTTCGTTCCACAAGTGATCATTGCCCTCGTACCCTCGACATTGTGCTCTCCATTATCGATACCGATAAAGGACTGCTTTTCTTCCCACTTAAGTTCTGTTCCTTTCTTTGCGCCGTAAGTTAGCGTAGGTGTTAAGTCTATGGTCACGCCAAAGTAACCTAGACATAAAGCAAAGTCTTTGTTTTCTGACAACCTGCTTTTGTTATTGATGTTGGATCATTTATGAGGCCCGTCACAAATACCGGCTTGCCGTTAGCATAAACAACGGCGTGCTCTGCAGAAGTAAGATCTGAATTGACTTTCCCCATAGTGCATTTCATTGGGGACTTATAGAACAACTCCTCGACCTTTGACTCAAACTCAGTTTCCGTCACTAATATATCCTTTATCTGGCAAATTTATAGTCATTAAATCGAGTGAGATCTTTCACTTTATGGTAACTACTGGTGATCGGTATGATTACTTGGTCTAGTCAAATTGTAGATTGTCGCTCCGGGGATAAACACTGCCAAAAAGAGCATCCAAGCACATACACCAAACTTACCTTGTTGGTAGTTATCGTATGCAAGAGTCAGAGACATTGGCTATATCACTAAACTAAGCACACTCATAAAGCGATCAAACGGCTTGCGGGACTTTAGGTTTTGATAAGCTTTTTTAAACGTCATACGTTTTCCTTAAAAATTAACGCCCCCCGTTGAAGTGGGAGGCATTAAAGCTATTGAAGTTAAATACTAGAAATAACTGTAGTAATCATTGATATGACGCTTGATATCTTCTTCATCTGTTTTATAGCTTCTGCTTGCAGATTGTAACTCCTGCCAATACCAATCCCCCAGAGCAACAACACCTAGATGAGTTGTATCTAGAACCGCCTCGTTCGAACAGCTAGGGTCGGTTGCCTGAATGCTGCCATTGTCTTTCCAGACACAATCCCATTGTTGCGTATTATCGTTGAATGTTCGTTCCTTGCTATTTTGACCATACTCAATCAGCACTTGTTGAAGGGACGCCCCATTGTATGAGTTCTCAGCTGTTACAGTACCCATTGTGTTGGTCCAATGCATCAACTGGATTGAACCGAGCTTACCATCTTCTCTCGTTACGGATTCTCCATTTTGCGGAATGAAGATACGCGTAGCGTCAAGCATTTCGGTTCCATCAGAAGCTAACCAAAACTTAAGGGAGTGGATGTTATCTTCTCCATTAATTGGCTGTCCGTACTGGTAATAAGCGTATGTAGTTTCTGAACCGTTTTGAACGATCGATGATGGCGTACATTCAGAGTGCGTTACCAAGCCATTTTTGTAATAGCCGATTGTATTTTGAGTTGGTACACCAACCACTTCATATTCTGTTCCTGACACTTCGACATGGGTACATTCATATACATCGTCGATGACTCTGAATGTATCTTCATCACAACCAGTTAACGCGAGCACTGTACCTAGCAGTCCTACCGTGGCGAGCATTTTCATATGTTTCCCTTTCGGTTAAGTTTTTGTCCTTTATCTAAAATATTTCAGATAGTTTGGGTTGTATGTTTGAGGCTGATACTTAGTAAATTGAACACTGATGTTGCTAACGTTTTCATTCAAACCAAGGAGCCAACGCAAAGTGTGATATAGGCCTTTCCCGCCATGCAAGTAGCTTGACCCCAGTCGCGTCTAATAGTGATTGCGAGACTTCCATTAGATAGTCATGGCGCAGTGCGTAACCATTAGATGAAACCATCGTATGTTTGCTCTGCCTGTTAATCAGTGTTCTACCATCAGAAGGTTGAATGCTAAGAGTTACCTTCCTTTTTTCGGAGTTCTCTTGGTAATGGACCTTGCGCATTCGATTGATATCGTCGCGCCAGTTCGTATTCATAAGGTAACAATCCTCTACCTTTACTTTCGACGTTTACATAAAGGCCCCCATTGTTGCGGGATGCCTCTTTCAGACGTTCATTGACTAACGAACGTCCCTTTCCCGCTTGAGCCTGCATGATGTGAGTTTTGACGTCATCATTACCAAACGGTGACCAGTTCTCATTTATTGTATCCATTCTCACTCTCTACTGTCATGGCAAATACGCCAAGCGTTACAAGGCTTGCAAAAATTAACGCTAATTCGAACTCTGGCGTATACCATTGTTTTGTCATTGCTAGTTCAAATGGCGTTGGGAGATTCACGACCAGTATGAAAAAACCACCATTGAGCAAAAACATCGATAACAAGGATTTTATCCATGAGAAAAAGACGAATCCGCACAAATAAACCATTACAGGCCATTTAAGAATCGTGTTGTGCATTATTACGAACCATAAATCTATGGCTGCTGGCGCCATCAAGAGAAAGAACAATGAAAACTCTCGTAAGTTCGGGAGTCTCATACATTCACCTTTTCAAAAGTTTCTGTTCTCATTATGTGCGACCATTATACTCAAAACAATGGTATATTTAACTTTTCCTTATGACGATCAATCTTTTACTCCGGGATACCAAATGACCAAATTGAATGATGACCCAAAAAAACGCTCAGATAACCCATCTGGTGAACAACCTGTTGAGAATTTTGTAGAACCTAAGAGTCGGACTATCCAAGGATACAGGTTACACAGTAGATTCAGAGCACTATATTTATGGATGATAGCTCTTTTCATGGTTAGTTGCTCATTGAGTTTACTTGAACTGATACCACCACGACTGCAGTTAGGCTTTACGTTTATATTTGTTGTAGTGACAGCTCTGCAGGCCGGATGTTCTATGAGTTTATGGGTCCCGGACCCGGAAAACCCACCAGCAGAAGAAAAGCTAAAAGAGATCGCCTCAATGAAGGAGGATATGAAGACACTTTGGCTTAATGGGAAAGATGAGGAAGCTCAAGAGCTCTTCATCCGCGAAACTAGACGTATTTTGGGTAAAACCCAAGAATTGAGCTCTGATTTCTCTAAACGGTCTACCGAAGAGATCATTGAAGAGTTGTATGATCACAAACCCAAGCCTTGATATCCACAAAAAAATAAGGCCTTCGGTGTGAGGGCCTTTTAGGAATAAATATTTTCTTTTGTTATGTTTCTCGCCTATAGATGCTTCAATACTTCTAAATCTTTAGTTCGGCAATTATCATTCATCATCTTCAACATTGTCTGTTGTAGAGATTGACTCTCTCCTTTCGCACTCAGCACGAACACACGATAATCGGCTTTTTCCAGCGCCTTACATTCATCTTCAGCATCTTTACTCGTTAAAGCCTAGGTTTGCGCGTTTGACTGAGGCGCTACAAATGTGGTTTTAACGCAACTGCCGGCTAGTTATCCCTCTCCAGGTAAGTGATGATGCTTTAGATTCTTTAAGTCGATCATTGAATAGTCCCTGTTTGGTCGGGGATGAATAGCCAATTGAATCAACAATTCACTTAATTTTGTCTATCCATTTTGGGGAAAGGTAGATACAAAAAACCTCGCGCAAGGCGAGGTTTATGTTGGCTTGAAGCCATGAACTTGTTATCAATCAAGTAACGCAACTACTTGAGGGATATTTTGAATATACACACATAACGACCGAAGTCAAAGTTATTCACCTGTTGGATTTCCTATGTATGTATTTCTTTAATTTTGGTCTTTCATTTGGAAATAGTTATAGTGCCGCAGAACCATTGCTAAAGCAGTAGAGCACAAACTCAAGACGATAAAATAGTATCCGAACATAAAGCATAGATCTGCGACAAGTTTAAAGTCGCCATCGAATTGGTAACCAGACAACGATAAAGCTATCTCTATAAATAATAACGCCAAACCAATCCCCAAAGGTGACTTGGACGCTTCAAGGATGATTGACTGTATTAGAGTCTTTTCATCTACTTCTTTGTGCCATTTAAAGAGTCGAAGGTCTACTACAACGCCAATGAATGCTGATAGCAATAACATCGAACCAAAGAACCAGTATTCCATTGTTATTTCATTATCTCTTTTTTGTATAAATTCTTGTAAAAATCGGCTTTGTGCGGACTACCATTGTGTAAGTGATATGTGGATAGTATTAAAAGTGCTTTTGTTTTGTATAATTTAATTGCAATTGGGAAACCTACTGCAGTTCCGATAAATATTCCACTAAAAACCACCCTATTTATCTCAAGTGTATCAACACCAAAAATAGCTATGTACACAAGAGAGGCAATTGAACCAAACCTCAATATCTGGCCGACAATTCGATGTGACCACCACAAACTGATAATCGGCAAACCAATCAGGATGCCTAAACCGAAAGCATACCAACTCCAAGTGTCCAGATTTGTGTATATCCCGAGAAAGTTCAATGCGATAGCAAAGCCGATAAATAAGCTTATAGGGTTAAATCTTAGTATATCATTTCCTCTATAGTTACCTTGTATTCTCTAATCTCTACGCGTTAGATCGCTGTAGTTACTACCATTGACCTTCACAATATATGCTTTAGGAAAGTCACCGCATCGTAAAAGTAAGTCTTCTCCATCTTGTTGATATGGAACACCGAAATTTGAAGTTGAATGACAACATGTGAGTGAATCAAAAGCTTTAGATTCACCCATTATAATTTGGTTGGGATCTTTCGGTTCCATGAATAGATCATACTCTCGTATTGAAGTAAGTTGAGAGGGACATTCTAAAGCTCCATATTTACTTTCAAGGTCTTTGTGGGGCACAAGCTCTTCAAAGTTATGTGGATATAGTGAGTTACCCGCTGGATGGTTGCTAACTGTCGCTTTTAGGGCTTCAGTGAACGTCACGTTACCCTTGTAGAATTTATATTCACTATAAGCCTCTCCAATCACACCAATAGTTATATAGGTAATAATCATACACAAAGGGACAGTGACCCTCTCTTTACCCGAAAGTAAAGTCAGAGAAATTGCGATTAATATCAGAAAGGCAGTTAGGTCAGGTAAAAATTGAGTCACAAAGTTGTCCTTAGTTGGTTATTGACGATGATTATACTTTAAACCTAGCTTTTAGGTAATTGGGTTTCTTGCTTATTCAAGTGTAATGGGACCACTTTGTGTGAATTAATTTTCCAGTAATACTCACCTTCTTCGTCTTCCAAAAAAATGGCATCATTGAAATCAGCCAAAGTAAAAGTGAAGTCACTATCACCCGAGTATGTAGCGCTATCCCATACTTCGATAAGGGGTGAGTATTCATTGCTGCCAGGGTCGTCATCTGTATTTGGTTTAGCGATAGAACAGTAGCCGTAACCATCGATATTCAATACATCTGCAGCCATTACTGATTCCTTACAGCTCACAACGCTATGAGTGTTTATCTCATAGTCAAATTTCATGTCGTCATCTGCCCCCTGAACACTTTGATAAAAATTAACTAGATACTCATTTGAGAGCTTTTCGATATGGGCCTTGATGAAGGCTAAGAAGCCATCGAATTCTGTTAAATCATGAGCATCTATTTGCTCACCTGTGACGATACCCTCTTCTATCAGGTGGTCAACAAACAAGTCTGAACATGTGTCATGAATGCGGCGTTTAACATACGTCGCTAGTTGATCGATAGCTTCTTCTTCACTTGAAAAATGAAACGGACCAATTACGGAATCGAGTCCTAGTTGGTCTACAGGCGCGTCTTGGTATAAGAGTGTAGTAGTAGTTTGCATATCATTGAGCCTCTTAATAATGAGTTTGTCATAAGTTCAAGGCCATTATAAAGGGTTCAAAAAGGATTCTAATTGTTGATTAGGGTGATCAGTATGGGTGGGTGAGATGGAAAAGGAGATGTGTATTTGCTCTGCATACACATACCTTATTTGACGATTGGTTGATTAGAGACGAGCCTACGACATAACGAAAATAAGATAGATCGTTCCGCTTTCGAATTAACCTCATGTTGAAATGGTATCCAATCAGCACCAATTGAATGTTCATAGTTCGCACTAGGCAAGAGATTACCTTTAGGCTTAAATTCACGACTACTCGCTTGCCATCCGAAACAAGCAGCCCCCAACCAAGCGGTATTACTTCTTCCGGTTTAATCATCCCTACAGGACAAAGATAAAAACGGTAAGTGCCAAGTGCTTTAGTTCCTTGTTGACGTTCTGGTTTCTTCTTATCAAAAAAGTCACCGCGAGGCACTTTTGATTCAATCACGATCGAGCACGAATCACGAATCACGAAAACCTATCGCGTCGATGATTTCACGAGACTGAGCAGCTCGAATATTAGAAGCAACCACAGAAAAGCCCTGTTTTTTCATCCAACGGATAGCGTGTAAACACTGTGCTTCGTGAAGTTCTGACGGCATCCTTTTCCCTCTAATCGGCCTTATTGAGTTTGAATTGTTCTTTGACGTCTGAAAGCATCAATTTTCTCCGATTATTAATTTTCCTTTCGAAGTTTTCCTTTATTACCGAAATGCCTATCAACCAAATAAAACACTGCTAATCCAGTAATGAAACTTACAGGACCGAACTTTTTAATGTTGAAACTATCACCCCAAATTGCAATCCCTACCCCAACGAGAATGGACATGATTATCATAAGGGCAATAAACGTAACGATTAACTGCTTTACTGTTGGCATACAAATCTCCCTCTAAGATTCACTGTCTTGCATTAGCATGACTTTAAACGATGCGTTTACAGCAATTAACTCTCCAGGTGCGTCTTTCAGTTGCGAAAAATCTGACTCAACAAACACGGCCTTAAGGTTAGATAGCAACTGTGATTCGTTAAAGATCACTGTTTCGTTACTACCTCTGGATCAAACAAACACAAGTCCAACAGCCCATAAACAAATCAATAACTTATTGTGTAAGAAAACCAGATGATGTCAAATATTAGCACCAAAAGGTGTCACATTTGGGTGAAAGGCAATATTGATCTCTTCAGCATGTAAGAAAGTTACACTACATTCTCGTATTGTTAAAAGGCTAACGACAGAATCGCCTAGTGATCACATAGAGTTTGATCGATCTCTAGCAAGCTTTTGGACATAAACGTGCCAGCGCCTTTGCTAAATTAGCAAATCACCAATAACTACAGATATGGCAAAGTCGTTTAACTTAGTGTCCAGTATTGATGGTGCAGATCACGATACGCCACCACTCCAGATCGTACAATTTACTATAAGAAGTGGCAACGGGCTTGTTCAACACTCGGGATTTAACGCTGGCTACGTAGCGCTTAATCCTTATTTGTTAGCTTGCGCTTTCTCCCACCCAAATTTTTTAGTTACTAAGGTACTATTTAAATCAAAATTGTTATCGGATAAATGCTTCTTTATATTGTTTATATCCGCTCTTCTTTGAACTTCTTTCGCTAACTTTATAAAAGGTAAAAATTTAATAAACACATAAATCAAGCCTGCGATTCCTATTAAGAAAGGGATTGTAATTATCGAAAAAAGTAACATTGAGAAAAAGGAAATATATAATAACTTCATTTGTTTTTTTAGGATCATTTCAGAATCTGTTAGAGTTTTTAAATCAAATACATTTTCACCATCCTCTGTAATGACGGCATAAATAACAAGGTCAGGCTGATCAATAGCCTGTTGTTTAGGCATTTTTTCTTTTAAATCGTCATATTTTATATAAAAATATTTTCCTTTTTTTCCTCGACGGAAGTAATCAGATGCAGCACCACTAGCAGATATTAACGGTGTTGAATATTTTTCACCTTCTATATTAAGTGTCACATTATGATATAAAGAATTCCCCTTTGTATTAGTATAATTTCCAATCAGTTCTGCGAAACCATCGAATTCTTGATAAATCATTTAAGACTCCATTCAGTACATTGAGCAAGCTAACGCTAATTAGACGACAAATTGTTGTCTTTCATCCTTCGATGATGCATTCATTTTTATATTAAATCAACTTACAATCAATACGTTATGCCACATAAAGGGAAATTAGACTACAAGATGTCACCTAGTAATGGGAGTGATACTACCTTCTAGCTGAACCTCATAAACAACCCCATAGTCACGCTCGATACGCTCGATACGCTCGATACGCTCGATACGCTCTAAAACTACCGCGTTCTTAGCTGGTTCACCATCAATGCAAACCTGTACTGTTTGACCATTTTTAATAATGCTCTATTCCCCTTAAAACTCACGTCCGAAACGCATTATCAGATCATCATTAAGACGGTCTGTTACGATGTAGCCATTTTCAGCAAAGCCCCCCGCTATAGGCCACCAAACCTTTATAAAACAAATTGGTATCCATTTCCCGATGATCAATTCCGTATCATATTGATACTTCTTAGCTAGATTATCGTTGTAGTCTGGATTAATCAGCTTCCAGTGGCCTGCTTGCATCAACTTGCTTGTTGAATCGGCATCTTGAAAGTATGGAAATACCTCGTTAATCCAATCAGGATAACCGCTAATGCTGCGGTATGGATTGCTATAGTCAATGTCATCATTAATAACAATCGGATAGTCACTTTCTTTCTTTAGCAGCGTTAAGAACGTATCCATTGCCAACAGGTACGTGCCCTTAAGTCGTTCAAGTTGGGCGAATTCAAATTCATATTCCATGTAACTTGACTCACCTTTGGTAAAGTCGGCATTCATATCACGTTGCATCGAATCTAATGCACCGTCCATGAGGGTAAAATTAACAAATAACCTGTGAGCCATTTCAGCAGCAAATACTAACTGATCTGAGTATTTTTCAGTTGGATGCACTTCATTTCCCCTACTTCTTGACTATTCGCACTTATCCATTACACAAATTTCTATACGCTTGCTTTGGTAGCGATTGACGGTAAGTTCGTCGCCACTCTCAAAGCGTATGGAAAACTCTCTACTTACCGAGTAAAAGTTGTCTTCCATCGTCTTGCCTGCTTCCGCTTCCATATTCACTTTGATACTGCAAAGTAATGTATCCAACTCTATTGTACTTAAGACTCCATTTGCGTTAATGGAGTCAACTAAACCTTCATCAGCGTATGCACGGGTATCAGTCGAACAAAGTCTTTAGTAAGAGGTGGCTGTGAAGTAGCAAGTATACAACTACAACGATAAAAGAAATGCTTCCCACAAGATTTTTTAGTATGAAAATTGCGAAATTTGCCGTTCGCATCGACTTTTCCCTTAACGTTTCGACGTTAATTTCTCTAGATCATGGCTTGATACCACTACAGGTAATTTGAATTCACCGCTTACTGAGGAAATAATCGTCAAATCCATATCGTGAGATAAAAACGATCTCTTGAATGGGTATGACCAAGTATCAAAATCAAAAAAAGTATCTGGTTCCGAAACCGACGTTAAGTAGTGATAGCTGTTTGCTAGTAGAAAATGTACTGAGCAAAGAAGTTACCGTAATCCAGTTTTTCGACCACTCAACAAAACGCTTTCGCTCTTTGATAGCTCGAATCTCTTGTTGGCTTTTAATCCAATTAGGATCGACTACAAACTGCTTGTGACCGACAAACCTACCGCGAGGCTTAGGCATCCGTTTCCTTCTACAAACCAGTTAAATCGTATTCAAAGTTAAGCGCTGAGCTATCCAAGTTAGACTTTGTTAAAACAGCTCGTTTCTTAGCAGCAAATAGTGTGGCTTGATGATGCCTTTCAACTCTGTTCTCTTAGTTATATTGCATCGTTTTTTGTTTCCTTGTTTTGGTGCGCCCGTTAAACTCCGACCATGTAATAGCAAACTTAGGATACGTTTGACCACGACTACTTGTTAACGTGTCCATGATATTCACCTGACAGCCAAACCTCATGCGCTGTACGAACTGGGGAATGCTTAAGATGAAATCGGCTCTTGATTCACCGTAGTATTCCATTAGAAAGCTATTTACAAACCTTTGAGCTGCAAACTTCGGGTTCTTGTAGTGCCGAATACCAAATAAAAGACCAATAGCGTAAGTAACGAAGTAGCTGCTCAGGGTTAGGTTGACC